>NZ_JBFRMK010000225.1:0-9250 GCF_041470405.1 Shewanella sp. 10N.286.45.A1 | reverse complement strand
TTCGCCAGACGGATACGTATCTCTTCAGCTATGCGATTTGCAAACTCGACAAGCTTTGGTGCTGCGAACGTATATAGCCAAGCTTCTTGATTTGTAGCTTTACTTACTCGTAAAATCCTACCGAGTACTTGCCTAAAATAGAGTTCGGTTTTAACTCTGCTTAGGTGACAACACACCTGCAAACGTGGAATGTCTGTCCCTTCGCTTATCATGCCTACACTGACAACCCAGTTCGTTGTACTGTTCCTGAATTCGTTGATTTTATTCGAAGGCTGATCTTCTTTATAGGTAACGATTTCGGCGGTTTGCCCATATTCATTTCTGAGCATTTTCAGAATGTATTCAGCATGCTCTATCGAGGATGCAACGACAAGTCCAGCTGCATCAGGGTTGTGCAGTCTTATGTCGTCGAGCTTGTTAGTCGCCAGGGTTAAGGCATGTCGAATGGCTATATCATTTTTGATGATCGATTGGTAAGTAACTAATGAACCTTTGAATAGAGCGTCTAGGCAACTAAACGTCTTAGTTTCATTTTCTTCGTCAGTAACCGAAATTCTTTCATTATCGATTAATACAATCTTCGGGCTTCGGCATACACCATCAGCAACGGCTTCCCTTAAACCGTAGATGTAATCACACTGTATTTGATTGTCCGGGTCTGTATAACGAGATAAAGCTATTGGTGCTCGATCTGAGCGCCATGGAGTGCCTGTTAACGCTAAAGTATATTCGGCTTGGCTTTGAATATTCAATAAGATCTCTTCCCCCCAAGCATTAGCATCCCCAAGAGAGCTGCCTGAGCAATGGTGGATCTCGTCAAATACTACTAGTACACGATTCCGTTTTAGTAGTTGCCAGAAATCCTCTTTGAAAGACAACATGCTTTGGTACGTATAAGAGCAACCCATAGCACCGATGACGCCATCAAAACGGCACTCCAATCGTTTTGAAAACGTATGCTTGATCCCTTGCGATATATTTATCGAAGGTGAAAAGCAAAGCACAAAGTCGATAAGATCTTGTTCAAATAATTTAGCAGTGACTTCCGCTGCCATAATCGTCTTGCCAGCGCCTGGAGTTGCTAAGCAAAGGAAATGTCTGTGTTTATCATTAAAGTGCTCTAGAGCGCGATTAACGCACTCTAATTGCCATTGTCTTAGATGCATTGAGGTTACTTTCGCTGATGAGAGAGTACTGACTTAATCGCTTTGATTTGGCCAAGTAGTTTTGAACTATTTTCGCGAGCCTGTAAATATTGAGATTCGAGATGTGCTTTCATCTCAGGAAAGGATTGATACAGACGCATATACTCTTCGGACTCACCAATGCTAGTGAGTAAATCAACTTCAGACTCTTTCAATCGCTCTTCAAGTTGTTGAATTGTATTGCTAGTGATTGCTGCAGTTGGTTTGGCTTGGTTCGCAGTGGTAACAGCTGTGCTTTTTACGATGAATTTAGCGTTAAAAAATAGCTCAGACTTCTGGTACACAAGAGTTTTAGAGTTTTTAGTCCCTTTCTTCAGTAGTAAACCTTTCTTAACCAGCCTAAGAATTTGCCTGTAAATGTATTTGCGAGCCTCAATAGGCTCTTTGACCGTTGAAGACATTGCTAGATATGCATCACGCATCTGCGTCACATTGAAGTCGTCAAAGTTCTCATCCTGGAGAATTGAATTTAGCTGAGCGTTAATTTTGATGGATGGTTTTGACATTACTTTCTCGCAAAGAGGCTCTTGATCTCTAACTTACAGGGCTAGGAGAACTTCATATTAGTAATGCGGATTATAATCCGTGGCTTTATAAGCCGCAACTTTGGATAGTCTTTCTCTTTAACGAGATGAAAAATGAAAGACTTAGCTATCCAATTTGGCGCGAAATTACGAGATAAACGCAAGGCTCTTGGGATTTCTCAAGACAAAATGGCGTTATTAGCAGAGATAGATCGTAGTTATGCGGGGCGAATTGAGCGTGGAGAAGTCAACATCACCCTCGAAAAAGCCTATCAATTGGCTGAGGTGCTGGAGTGTGATGTGAGGGAGTTACTGCCTTAGTTCAAAAAGCAATTTGAATAATACATTAAATTTGCGATAGTTGTCGTTACGGAAGTTTTTACGCTAAGGAATCGGTGATGGGAAGAGGATATCGAAGTAGTTCAAGCGGAGCCCAGATAGTCAGAGATTCTGTATATATTTCAGCTCGTCTGCCATGGTGGGGAGCAATAGGTTTTGGTACAGCACTTTTTGTACTTTTTTATTTTGGTATCCCTGCATATCTAGAATCCAAAATAACCGAAGCCAACGGTAGTATGATAACTCAAGCATTTGAGTCACTGTTTTTACGTCGTATTAACTGGTTTGAGTGGATAGGTGTTGCCTTTGCTCTGATTGGTGCTTTCTTTGGTATTCGTAACTATTTTGCTTATAGATGTGCCAGCAACAGAGAACAAGGAGTAGTAGAGGGCATTTTTAAACTAATTAGTCGTAATTTGACTAATTAGTTCATTTTGACGTGATTTATTGCGGAGCTATTTTATAGAGTGATGAATAAAAACCACTCTATAAATAAGGCGGTTACCCTTTCGCTAAAGCGCGTCGAGCCTCTAAATTCTTACGAGCAATAGCTACGGCTGCACTTGCTCTGGCTGCATCTCTTATATTTTTTTGCTGTGTACTCATAAGAACTCTCCTTAAATCATTAAGACCTATAGTACAGATGTTTACTCTTCAGCGCCATAGTTAGAATCTAATTTTTGTTGCTGTATGATGGCGATTGTATCCATGTGAGTATAAGCCATCCTAGCAATAACAAGCCTCAAAGGACGTGTGAAATCTGCAAAAAACTCAAAATTTTTCTTAGCGCCTGCAAAAATGTCTTTAGTGTTTCTGTAGATGTTAATAGCTCCAAGAAAATGATCAATGTTTTCTTCATGCCCTGCAGATAGTTCATAATGTCTAGTGGCTACTGGCAGGCTGACAATAGAGCGGCCTTTTTTATCCGTTTTGAAATACTCTATTACTGAAGACTGTATGTCATGACTGTAATAATCAGCTTTTTCGGCCTCGCGAACAGTATCGCTTATAAATTGCGCTTTTCGCTGAACAATAGATTTTGGCGCTCCAATAACGTTGTAATTAGCAACATCTTTATTTTCTTCCCAATAAACAGGCATAATTGCATTTGTAACGGTGTCGTCTAATTCAAAGTCTTGTGGTTTGATATCTTGATATTGATCTAACTTGAACAGCTTCGCTTGATTAAGCTCATCTTTTGTTTGCTCAACATTTACACTGTAACGATTATCAATATACAAATGAAAATATGGTTTTGCTTCAAAAGGCAAAGCGAAACGCATAGTGTTTTTGGGGTGAGTTTTTTCAAAATATGAAGATACATCCTCATTATCTGATTTAAGGCAAAGCATTAAATTAACTCTATACTGCACCGAATTTTTTTCTGCAGGGTCAACATTATCATATGCTTGGGCTAGTCTCCCTAAAGCCATTAAAGCACATCTAAGTATTTTTCTTTGCTCTTCGAGTATACTTTCGGCTTCTATATCATTTTTTTGTGGGAGGCTTTCATCTAATAGTGATGCGTAAATTTTTCCCATATCAAGAGACATATCTTCAATAATATCCGAAGAGTCAGCAAGCTTTTTTGCAAAATACGGAGGAGGCGCGATCTGAATAGCTAAACGAAGATTTTCTGATTGAGCATTCTCATGTTCTTCCCTATTACTCTTTAATTGAGTTGAATGTGAACCATGTATGACATAAAAAATGACTATGAGTATGATTGTATTACCAATAATAGACAGGTCCATACAGGTAGGCAGGCATGAGGTTTTTGAAATATGACAATTAATAGCAGTGTTAATATCATTAGATGATATCGATACATAGGCACCTGCTAATATCGCTGCAACAGTCAATAACTGGGCAGCAACCTGGCTTCCTGTATATTTATTGATTGAGTGATTTTTGTACCACTTACTGCGTGTGAAAAAGAACAATAGACCCGAGGATAATATAAAAAGAAGTAATTTCATCCAGACTTTATTGATAAAAGCTAAAGTTAAGATTGAATTGTTATACTCTGTGATTATAGATCCGATATAAAAAAAACAATGTACCGAAATTAAGGTAAGAGTTATGAAGCATATCAGATTGATAATTTCTCTAGTTTTTTCCATTTCCCACATTTTATTAAGTCTATCCATACTCAAAACTACTCTAATTATAATTGTTTGATTTAATGTGAAAGTACACTCACATCAACATATTTTTACAAATCAAAAATTTCAGTTTTTATTATTGATTTATATTTTTACGTCGGTTATTTTTCACTCGTCACTAAAAGCTTTTACTACGACATGAGTTGAGCTTATATAGAGCTCATGAGCAAAACTATCAGTTATCGACCACGGACTTTCTGTATGAAATACTATTCACATACCAAACCTGCTCACCTGCTGGGGTCTTAACAACAGCTTCATCATCAACTTCTTTTTTCAATAAAGCACGAGCCATTGGGGCATCGATAGAGATGTAATCATTTCGGCCATATATCTCATCGGGGCCTACAATGCGAAAACTTTTCTTATCACCGTTTTCATTTGCGATTTCAACCCAAGCACCAAAGAAGACTTTTCCATCTTGTTCTGGAGAGTACTCAATAACTCTAATGGCTTCGATACGCTTTCTTAGAAAGCGCACTCTAGAGTCTATTTGTCTAAGTAAACGCTTGTTCTCTTTGTAGTCAGCATTTTCTGAACGGTCGCCAAGACTGGCGGCCCAAGTCACTTTTTGAGTGATTTCAGGCCGGTACTCACGCCAAAGATAATTGAGTTCTTTATTGAGTTTATCAAACCCTTCTCGGGTGATTAGGTTGGTTTTCAACTTGGTGTTCCTAGCCCTTGCTCACAAATACTGTAATGCTTTTTTAATAGCATCTAGGGTTGCAACAGGGAAAAATGTCTTTTTTTCATTAGCCGTTAATATACTGCCATTTGGGCCCAGCTCCAATCGTTGTCTTCGCATAAACTCAGTGGATATAAGATGCTCTAAAGCATCCCGCTCCAAATTCGTAAGTTTTGAAACCGTAGATGCTGATGAATCACCGTCAAATATTTCTATAACTTGATCAATTGGCGCAATCTCTTTTACCAATTTTTCAGCTGCAACTTTTTGAGAGTAGAGAATATTGGCTTGCAGTTTAACTACAGGATCTTTTAATTCATCGATCCAAGAGTCGCGCTTGCTTTTGTTTGTTGTGGTATTAGATTTTTCGGGTTTGCCCGCCGCATCCACGAAGCTCGCAATCAGGGTTCTATATGGCTCTCCGGAGTCATTGCGAATACTCTGTGCTTTGGGGACTCCACGCCCATTTCCAAGACTAGCGACGGTTGTATAACTAAATTCGTTTAACCCGCGCTCTTGTTGTTCTGTACAGACTGTAAAAATAGCGTCTAATGTATTTTGCATACGAGGTGATGCTTGTTTCTTTAGTTGTTCTAGTACTGTTTGAGTCGATATTTTTGTCATGTTAATTTACCAACTTTAAGGGGGGTGATTTGGCGAACAATTGTTTTATGTCACTAGAGGAAAGCTCTGCACCTCGCTCTAAGTCGTTAAGTGCCAGATTGCCATTAACTAGCCTATCTACCTTCTCCCAGCTTTGTAGTCTAGAAAGCATAAGTTGGGTCATTTGATTACCAATAATGAGTTGCTGATCTTCAGATAAGGAGACAAACTGTGGGCTCATGCCATTGTTAAGTTACATTTTATCCAGCGACTGGCTTCGCCTTGTTACAGCGAACTCGTCGCTACAGCTGTGAAATAGTTCGGCATTATCACAAACCTCAGATAAGATAAAGGGGTCAGAGCCCATTAGCTTTGCCCATTACATTAGCTTGTCAGAGATAAACATTAAAGGGCTCTGACCCCTTTGTTGATAAAATATCCTTGGTTAGTAAAGATATGTAGGTTTTGATTTTTTTGTAAGAGTATAGAGAGTAATATTTAACTGGGGGCGTAAGCTACATTAATTGAAAGTAAGCGTTAGCCCATTGTATCCGGTCGTTAAGTAGTCGAAATGGAGTGATCTACATGAGTCGTAATATTCTATTAATGGGAGCTGCCTTACTTGCTTTAGGTGGGTGTAGCTCGTCATATCAACATAGTGAGCTTCAAAAACTAGAGATGAAGCTCGACAGGAACGTTGGGGTGTTAATTTCAACACCTGAAAACGGGTGGTATAGCGACAGAGAATATAGTAACTCCGGGCGTATGACTGCTAATGCGGTTAGAAATGCTTTTTCTAAGAACGCGCGTAAAGTCGCCGTGACCAATAAGTGCAAAGCAGAAAGTTGTTTAGATACTATCGACGTAAATACTTATGGATATTATGTGCAGCCTATTATTCTCCATTGGGAAGATCGTGCCACAGAATGGTCAGGTAAACCTGATAAATTAGAAATTCAAATCATTACGTATGATGCTAAAACCAAAAAAGAAATTGGCAACTCAACCTATTCAGGCAAGAGTAAGTGGGCTTCTTTTGGTGGTGATCATCCCCAAGATCTTTTAGAAGCGCCTACAAATACGTACGTGGAAAGCTTGTATAAGTAACTACTACCAAAGGGGGCTGTGGCGTCAAAAGCTAATTGTAGGCTCTTGGCGCATCACATATTTAAGCTCAAATGCCAAATTGCAATGTGTTGATAATCTAGTCATTCCGCGCTAGATGTGCTTTTGCTGTAACTGTACATTCTGTATGCAATTGGAATTAGACTCATTCATTAATGGAGGTCATTTCTGACGGCAATAGAGTGATTTAATCGTGTCTTTCAGCCACCGTAATTTAGGGTTGTGGGCGTTTCGCTTATGCCAAATTAGTGTGAAGGGGATTAACAGTTTGTCTTGCGCAGCTTTATTGATAGGGACCGGTAAACATACGAGTTCAGGATGTAACTGTTGGGTATAACCTAGGCAATATTCAGGCGCTGTGGTGAGCATATTCTGTTGGGGTTGAGCGGCCATAAATAACGATTGCTCGAAGCTCGACATGGTTAGTGCGATATCGCGTTTTAAACCCTGTTCGCTAAGTACTTCATCAAGTGCCCAGGTTTCACTCTGTTCCCACACAATATTAATATGTGGATACTTAAGAAAAGTGTCCATATTCCACTCTTCGGATAACGCGGGATGATCTTTACGTAAATACACTCGCGGAAGATCAGAGAACAGGATCTCAAAATCAATGAAGTAAGGCAGTAGTTCTAATGACTCTTTAGAGCGAGGGTGGCTTTCCCTACCCGTTAAACCAATATCCATTTCACCGCGGACAAGTGCCCCTATTGAATCATAATCCCAGTTATGAGTGTTGATTTTAGCGTTGCTATAACGATGCTGAATTCGCTGGATAAGCTCGTTTAGCTTGAATAACAACAACGGCGATTCTATGGCTAAATCAAAGTGCATCCCTTGAGGAGAATCTTCACTGTGTTTCTCTAGAATTTGGCTACTCATCTGCAGCCAATCTGCCAGATCTTGCTCCATGCTCTGCGTTAGCGGAGTAGGCGCTAAGCCTTTGGGTGTGTTAACAAATAAAGGGTCATCAAACCAATCACGTAATTTCCTCAACGATTTACTTACCGTTGAGGGGGTGACATTGAGTTTGGCTGCTGTTTTCGAAACACTGAGCTCTTGAGTTAACAGTTGCAAGGTATGCAACAAATTCAAATCAAGACGGGCTAGTGATGGTTTCATATCTCTGACCATGGGAAGACTTAGGGGTCAATAGTATTAGAGCCAAGCTAGTTAGGCTACCCATAATCAATGCGATCGCCAGCATATTCAATGCGCTGACGCCAATCACCCCCATAAACCAGATATAAAACGCAGCGCAAGAAACTTGAGTAATACCCAATATTGAACTTGCCACTCCAGCGCGAGTGACAAAGGGGCTGAGTGCTTGGCTCATCGATACCCCAAAGCCAATAGCAAAGCCGGAACATAGTAGTGCAAAACTCAGTAAGTACCATTGAGTATCGAAATTCGCAAAATAGCTGACCACAATGACTATTGCAGAGAGGGCAAAAAAGCTTTGTGATGTCAGCAATAACGTACGTTCTTTAAAGAAAGACAAAGCGATAGGGGCGGTAAACGAACTGATCATACTGACTAAGGCCGTTAATGCCATAATGATCGAGTACTCACTTCTATCAAAGCCCATGTCCCCCATGACGAGTAATGGCGATACATTGACGTAAGTTAGAATGATGATCATGCCGAGTGAAGTGATAACCAAGCGGCTGATAAAAAAGCGTTCTAAAAATGATTCTTTATCATAGTTATTTTCGGTACTTTTTTGATTATTCTTTGTTTGATGTTGGGGTCTAGTTTCCTGTAACACCAATGTTGATAGCAAGCAAACAACACCGCCCATGATTGCCATGGTGAGAAACAGGCTCGGCCATGGGTATTTCAGCATAATTAAATAACCAATCACAGGTGCGATCACTGGAATCACACAGGTGATCCCGTTGATCATGGAGAGTACTTTAGCACGGCGAGTATCATCTAAAACATCCCGGATAATTGCAAAAGCGACAACATAACAACTACCTGCACCGATCCCTTGAATGAATCTGGCGATAAGAAACCAAGTACTATGCTCTGCCATAGAGCCAAATATTGATGAAACCGTGAAGATAATTGCTCCGGCAATAGCAACAGGCTTGCGGCCAAGTGTGTCGGCCACTTTTCCGGCAATTAGCATAGTGGTTGCCATACCGGTGAGATAAATCGAGAAGGCATAATGTAGCTGAGATTCTGTCGCCTGAAGATCTGCTGCAATTTGTGGTAAACCGACAAGGTAGAGATCAATGGCTGTGGGATAGAGCAATACAAGTGCAAAACTGCACAGAAGATATTTTGACATAGTAACCTCAACAATTAGTTGTGAGCATATTAGTCCGAACAAATACCGCTGACGAGTGAGGTTTTTGACATCGAGTATGTCCATTGGCGACAAGTGGGTTATGCAGACTCGTGCGATGAGGTTAAGCCGGCTTTAAAAATATAACTCGGTTTGATACAAGTCGTGGGCTCCTATCCCACGGCAGAGAGTGTATGCTTTTAAAACTAGTGCCGATGCGATTGAGGCCGTCGAAAACAGAGAAACTCTTATTGAGATTCGATGGCTGTACTAGCAGTTAGTCTCAGTAGAAGCGTAAGCGTCCGGTAAAC
>NZ_JBFRMK010000224.1:0-16826 GCF_041470405.1 Shewanella sp. 10N.286.45.A1 | reverse complement strand
TACCTCGGCAATTAAAAGGGTTTCACAATATGGCTGAAAGCTTAATTTTAGAGGGGCGCAGAGAAAGAACTTTCCCCAGAACAGTAAAACCTAGGCCTCAAAGGTATGCCAAAAATAAAAATGCCGTTCACCTTAAGTGAACGGCATTACTGCAAATGCTGGGCTCTTTTAGTCAATAACTGTGACGCTATTTATTCGCTTTGGCTTCTGCCTTAGCTGCTTTAGCGTTATCTCGCTCGCGCTTACTGAACATGCGCTCAACAATCACGAAGAAGATAGGAATGAAGAAGATCCCCATAAAGGTAGAACTCATCATGCCGCCGAGTACAGCAGTACCAATTGCATTTTGGCTACCAGAACCTACGCCGCTACTGATAGCGAGTGGCACAACACCAAGACCAAATGCTAATGATGTCATTAGAATTGGACGTAGACGCACTCGTACTGCGTGCAATGTTGCTTCTACCAAGCCCGCCCCTTTCTCGTAGAACTCTTTGGCGAATTCTACGATTAAGATCGCATTTTTGGTTGCAAGCCCCACCGTTGTCAGTAGACCAACTTGGAAGAATACGTCGTTTGGTAAACCACGGCCATTCATCGCAATAAGCGCACCAATAATACCCAGTGGGATCACTAAGATCACCGAGAACGGTACCGACCAACTCTCATACAACGCTGCCAATACTAGGAATACCACCACCACAGATAATGCATATAGCATAGGTGCTTGGTTACCTGAGAGACGTTCCTCATAGGACAGACCATTCCACTCAACACCAAACCCTGGTGGCAGCTTCTTAACCATGTCTTCAATAAGGTTCATCGCTTCACCAGTACTGAAGCCTTCAGCTACACCACCTTGAATGTTCATCGCAGGTAGGCCGTTAAAGCGCTCTAGACGAGGAGAACCATATTCCCATGTACCTGTAGCAAACGCTGAGAATGGCACCATTTCGCCTTTGCTATTTCGCACGTACCAAGCATCGATATCTTCAGGTTGCATACGGTAATCCGCTTCGCCTTGAACATATACTTTCTTCACTCGGCCACGGTCGATAAAGTCATTGACGTAGTTACCACCCCAAGCTGTACCAAGCACACTGTTTACCGCATCAATATCGACACTCAATGCACGCAGTTTTGCATGATCGATATGCACTTGATAAAGCGGTGCATCCTCTTGACCATTTGGACGAACGCCCACTAGGTTTGGATTTTGCGATGCCATACCTAATAGCATATTACGTGCTTCAATTAACTTGTCATGCCCTTGGCCATTTCTGTCCTGCAGATAGAAGTCGAAACCGTTAGCCGTACCCAGTTCGATTACCGCTGGCGGTACGAACGCAAATACAAAGGCCTCTTTCATTTGCATGAACATGCCCATTGCACGACCTGCAACCGACTGCACATCTTGCCCAGGCTCTGTACGCTCAGCCCAATCTTTAAGGCCTACGAAAGCAATACCCATGTTTTGACCGTTACCAGCAAAACTAAAGCCCGATACGCTAAATACTGATTTAACGTTGTCGCCTTCAGCCTCTAGATAAAAGTCGGTGACATCATCGAGTACAGCTTGCGTTGCTTGCTGAGTCGAGTTCACTGGCAAGATGGCTTGAGTAAACAAGATCCCCTGATCTTCATCAGGTAGGAAAGCTGTTGGCATGCGCATAAAGATCCAGCCAACCGCAACACTAATAGCAAGATAAACCATCATGGTGCGACCAATACGCTTGATCATTGCAGCAACACTGGCTTCGTAGCGTGAGGTTAGTGCATCAAACTTGCGGTTAAACCAGCCAAAGAAACCTGTTTTGGTATGGCTTTCGCCTTTAGCAATAGGTTTGAGCATGGTGGCACAAAGCGCTGGTGTTAGGATAATCGCAACCATCACCGATAATGCCATTGCCGACACAATCGTAATGGAGAATTGCCTGTAAATTACACCGGTCGAACCAGACATAAATGCCATAGGCACGAACACTGCCGATAGTGTCAAACCAATACCCACAAGCGCGCCGGTAATTTGATCCATCGACTTCTTAGTCGCTTCGATGGGACTAAGCCCCTCCTCCTGCATCACACGCTCAACGTTCTCGACCACAACAATCGCATCATCAACCAGCAGGCCGATAGCTAGTACCATGGCGAACATGGTTAAGGTGTTTATCGAGAATCCCGCCGCAGACAAAACGGCAAATGTACCCAGTAGAACCACGGGAACAGCAATGGTTGGGATCAGCGTTGCGCGGAAGTTTTGCAAGAACAGGTACATGATCAAAAACACTAAGACCACGGCTTCCAGCAAGGTATGTACTACGCCTTCAATCGATTTTTCAACGAAAGGTGTGGTGTCGTATGGATATACAACCTCCAACCCTTCAGGGAAAAATGGACGCATCTCTTCAATTTTTGCTCGCACGCCTTCAGCTGTTGCTAACGCGTTGGCACCCGTCGCTAACTGAATACCGATACCCGCAGCTGGTTTACCATTATAAAATGATTCAACTGAGTAGCTTTCAGCACCCAGCTCAACTCTCGCGACATCTTCTAAGAAGACTTTAGCGCCAGAAGGGTCAGCTTTAATAATGATCTTTTTAAACTGATCAGCCGTTTGTAAACGACTTTGTGCAGAAACCGTTGCGTTAAGTTCTTGACCTGCAACAGAAGGTGAACCACCTAATTGACCTGCTGATACTTGGGCATTTTGCTCTTTAATAGAAGAGATGATGTCCATGCTAGTCAGGTTATATTGGGTCAATTTAAGCGGGTCAAGCCAGATACGCATTGCATATTGCGCACCGAATAACTGGATGGTACCCACACCTGGTACACGACTCATAGGATCTTGAATGTTCGAACCTACATAATCCGAAATATCATTTTTATCTAATGAGCCATCTTGCGATACAAAGCCTACTACCATCAAGAAGCCGGCACTCGACTTGGCAACGTTTACACCTTGAGCCTGTACCTCTTGCGGTAACAGTGGCATCGCAAGCTGAAGCTTATTCTGCACCTGTACCTGTGCAATATCAGGATCGGCCTCTGCGTTAAAAGTTAAGGTAATTTGCGCATTACCGAAGCTATCACTGGTTGAAGATATATAGCGAAGGTGGTCTAGACCTGTCATTCGCTGCTCAATTACCTGAGTAACTGAATCTTCCATCGTCTTTGCAGACGCACCAGGATAAACGGCGCTAATTACTACCGATGGTGGCGCAATACTAGGATATTGAGACACTGGCAATCCGAAGATTGACAACACCCCTGCTAGCATCACAATAATGGCGATTACCCAAGCAAAAATAGGGCGATCGATAAAGAAACGTGCCATAGCTCTACCCTATTTCTGTTGTTGTGCTTGAGGTTTCTTATCTGCCACTAAAGGACCAGCCTTAACAGGTGCTCCAGGGCGAATTTTTTGCAGACCTTCAACAATAAGTTGATCGCCCACATTCAAACCATCGGTAATACGCCATTGGTTATCAATCACTTGTGCAGTCGTCACAATACGCGATGCAACCTTACCGTCGGCAATCACCATTGCTACGGCCTGGCCTTTGGTATTACGGGTAATGGCGCGCTGCGGTACTAAAATAGCCTCAGGATCGGTACCCGTATTGAGTACTGCACGCACGTACATACCTGGCATTAACAAGCCGTCAGGGTTAGGAAACTCAGCCCGTAAAATCACTGAACCAGTATTTTCATTCACGCTAACTTCAGCAAACTGCAATAAGCCATCGTGGCTGTAAGTCGAACCATCTTCCAAAATAAGCTTCACACCTGCATTTTCAGATGCCTTAAGCTGGCCATCATTCAACTGCGACTTTAAGCGTAATAGCTGAGCACTCGATTGCGTGATCTCGATGTTGATTGGATCAAGCTGCTGAATAGTAGCGAGAGTATCACTCTGGCTCGCGGTAACTAGAGCGCCCGCTGTCACTGATGACTTACCGATACGACCAGAAATTGGTGCACGTACTTCGGTGTACTCAAGATTAATCGATGTGGTATTAATAGCAGCTTCTGCCACAGTTACACGCGCTAGCGCTTCTTTATAAGCAGCGTCTGCTTCATCGTAATCTTGCTCACTGATAGAGTTTAGCTTTACAAGCTTTTCAAATCGCTTTGCTTTAGCTTTAGCTGATACTAAGCTCGCTTGAGCGCTCTTAAGATCGGCTTTTGCACTAACAAGTGCCGCTTTGTAAGTTGCAGAGTCAATTTGGTATAACGACTGACCTTTTTCTACATCTTTACCTTCAACAAAGCCGCGATTCATAATGATACCGCTAACTTGAGGACGAACCTCGGCTTCTAAATAAGCCTTACTTCTTCCTGGCAATTCAACCAAAATAGATTGAGGTTTAGCTGCAATAGTAATTGCCCCCACCTCCATAGGCTCTCTTTCTTGAGGCCCCATGTTTTCCGGTTTTTGCTCACATCCAGTTATCCATAACGCCACACTTAAAACAGAGGCAATTTTCACTATTTGCCGCATGAGAACTCCTATAAGGCCATCTACTTGGTAATTGATTTGTTTAAAGCACAAAATGCCGTCAATTTAAGCTTTGAAAGCATATTTTTTTGTCTAATGATTTAGCGGGTCTTTATCTCACAATGTAGGTCTGTCAACAAGCAGATATACCAGTTTAATTTGTAAGCTAATAAGAATTTCTGCGCTAAACCAGCCACATATGTTTCACAAATGTAAATAAAATAGCGGTTACAGCTAGCCTATTAGCTCTAAGTGTAGATTAGCTGACATTGGATAGTGGATATTAACAATAAATCAACTTACTCAGCAAAAAGAAAACATCCAGCAAATTGTTAGATTCTGCGAAGTTAAATACGGTTGTCCCCAACACTACAAGCTAAAATTCGACTGATATCAGCCAAGCTACGACCCGATTCTTGCTGCCATTGATTAAACACAGATTGCACCTGTTTTAGCCCCGCTTTTGAGCTAAAGCCATAATCGACTAAATGATGTGCTTTGAGGTACCCCTGCACATCACCAGTCAATAAAAATGTATCTTTACCAATAGCGCGTAAAAAATAGGGGCCAGTGTTACCACCAAGGCGGTTACCTTTACGCTTCAGTTCGGCCCATAGCCCTGTAATGTTCTCGCTTGGCCAGCTTGCTACATACTCGGCAAAACTACCCTGTTCACGGGCAATATCGTTTACCATATGGGCGTTATCATAGATAGCCATGGTTTTCTTTAGGTGCCTGATAAGTGTGGCGTCGCTCGCTCTATCTTGCAGCTGTTCAGGCGAAAGCATCAGAACTTTAAAAGGCTCAAAGTCAAAAAAAGCTTTTTCATAAGCGGGCCACTTTGCCTCAACTATTCGCCAGACAAAGCCACTTTGAAACACCTTTTTACTCATTTCAGAGAGTAACTGTGCATCTTTGTATTGGCCTATTTCATCCTCTTCAAGGCTAGTAGACATCAGTTGTTCCAGCCCCGCTTGACCACCTTTTCGCTCTGCTGCTCGTTCATAGATCGATGCAAATGTCTCAATACGACTCATTACAACTCCTTTAATTATTACTAACCCGCTGAACGGCATTGCTTTCTCAAGATAATGCTAGTGTATGGTACTTAGGCGATAAAGACATCACATTGTAGGTAACCCGTTTAGCAACTAGAGTTAACCTAATGACATTCGATTGGAGCCAATAACCAGTATGGATCTGTATTACCATCCATTGTCTCGGCAATCACAAAAGGTGCTCATCGCCCTTTATGAAAAACAGGCACACTTCTATCCGCATATTATTGATCTTACAGATCCCTATGCGAGGCGTGAATTCCAGCGAATAGATTCGACTGGGTACCTACCGACATTAAGAATCGACACAGGGGAGATAATCCCTGATGCGAGCGTTATCATAGAATACCTTGATGCCACTATTGCTCAAGGCACACGGCTAATTCCATCCGTCACCTCAGATGCACTGCAAGTGCGCCTCTATGACAGGCTCAGTGATGCTCGACTCGACAAGGTGATAGACAATTGGCAGATAGCACAGAATCCGAACTTGCATAACCAATTAAAAATTAAACAGTTAGAGAATGAATTACTGACTACTTTAGATACCTTAGATCGGCGCCTTGCCACTAGTCACTGGCTATGTGGTGACAGCTTTAGCCTGGCCGATTGCGCGACAATTCCTTGCTTACTATCGTTAGAAACCAAATTCAATCTACTGGACTATGAACATTTAGGCCGTTACTGGATCCAAGCCACTTTACGCGGAGCTATTAATCAGGTGCAAGAGGAGGTCGCACTGACGCTTGCGCGTCAGGCATAACAGCTCTATATGTTCTGCTGCTTTTTCAATTGTAAAAAGCTTTTCCACTTCTGTACTTCTATGGGCAGTTCTGGTTGAGCAGCATTAAACTTTATCTCTTCTAGCATGGCTGAGATAGGGACTTGCTTACGCTTGCAAACAAATACGCCGCGAACATGGGCAATACAGTGTAAGCCTCGCTCACTGACAAAGCGCTGCTCAACATAGAAGTACTTTTCATCCCAGCCGACCATCTTGCTTTCAATGTCGAACTTGGCAAAAGGCTTAATATCACGAATATAGGTAAATTCAACCGCATTAATGATCGGCATCCACCCAAGTTTCAAAAAACGTTTTAGTAGCCCCATTTCAGACAGCATGTAGGTTCGAGCCAGATCCATAAATGCAGGATAACGCGAATTTGTCAGATGAAAGTTAATGTCGCAGTCGCTAGGGAGCGCACGGTAACTCAGGGTGCTTTTACCTAAAAAATCAATTTTGTTGCAATGGCGTACGCGCCAAGCAAACAACCAAAAAAGCCTAAAATAGAGATTCATTTACTGCTAAACCTACGTCCTTGATAAATAACAGCGGGCAGGCTACCAAAGGTCATACCAGATGACAAGCCATGAAACTGAGCCAATAAAAAAAGGCGCTCAAAGCGCCTTTTCCTCAATGACTCTGCGGCTTAGCCATTAATACCACTATGCCTTAGCAACGCATCAGTTTTCGGCTCACGCCCACGGAAGCGCTTAAATAGCTCCATCGGCTCTTCACTGCCACCCATTTCAAGAATATTCTCAAGGAAGCGTTTGCCTGTTTCAGCATTAAAGATCCCCTGCTCTTCAAATAGTGAGAAAGCATCAGCGGATAGCACCTCAGCCCATTTATAGCTGTAATAACCTGCTGCGTAACCACCAGCAAAAATATGCGCAAAACCATGCTGGAAACGATTAAAATCCGGCGCCTTAATCACTGCGACGAGATCTCTCACTTCATTGAGCTTATCTTGGATATGTGCGCCTTTTGTTGGGTCAAATTCTAAGTGCATCTTAAAATCAAACAACGAGAACTCAAGCTGGCGTAGCATCATCATGCCCGACTGGAAGTTTTTCGCCGCCAGCATTTTATCTAGCATCTCTTTGGGTAATGGTTCACCCGTTTCGAAATGGCCAGAGATCTCAGCTAACGCTTCCTCCTCATAACACCAGTTCTCCATAAACTGACTCGGTAGCTCAACGGCATCCCACGGCACTCCGCTAATACCAGATACACCACCGACATCAATTTTGGTCAGCATATGGTGAATGCCATGACCAAACTCGTGGAACAAGGTGGTTACTTCATCATGAGTAAACAACGCCGGCTTACCCGCAACGGGTGCATTGAAGTTACACGTTAGGTAAGCCACAGGATCTTGTAGGCCTGCTGATGTTGCACGACGCGCGCGACAATCATCCATCCATGCACCGCCACGTTTACCTTCACGGGCATAAAGATCTAAATAAAAGCTACCTCTATGTTCACCATTACTGTCACTGATATGGAAGAAACGCACATCTTCATGCCAGCTATCAAACTGCTTTTGCTCTTCGACTTTTAGGCCGAATAAACGTGAAACCGTATAGAACAGCCCTGACAGCACTTTGTCCTCAGGGAAGTATGGACGCAATAACTCTTGGGAGATCTCATAACGGTGTTGCTTGAGCTTTTCAGCATAGAAACTCAGATCCCAAGCCGCTAGATCTGTTGCGCCATACTCACTCGCCGCGAACTGTTTTAACTCTTTAAGTTCGGTCTCACCTTGGTTTTTTGAACGAGCTGCAAGCTCAGTTAAAAATGCCAATACTTGCGCAGGCGTTTCTGCCATCTTGGTGGCGAGCGACTTATCAGCAAAGCTGTCAAAGCCTAAAAGATTGGCAAGCTCATGGCGTAAAGCCAAGATCTCATCCATCAAGGGGCCATTATCGAACTCACCCGCATTAGGACCTTGATCCGACGCACGAGTGACAAACGCACGGTAGCACTCTTCACGTAGCTCACGGTTTTCACTGTAGGTCATTACAGGTAGATAAGATGGGAAATCTAAGGTAAATAGCCAGCCTTGTTGCTCTTTAGCTTCTGCCATCGCGGCAGCTGCCGCTATTGCTGACTCTGGTAAGCCTTTAAGCTCAGTCTCATCAGTGATCAACTTGCTCCACGCTTGGGTCGCATCGAGTAGCTGGTTAGAGAAACCACTGGTCAGCTCCGACATCCGCTTAACGAGTTCGCCATAACGCAATTTATCGCTATCACTTAAACCAATCCCTGATAGCTCAAAGTCACGCAGACTGTTTTCAATCATCTTCTTTTGCGCTTGTGAGTAACTCGCAAACTCAGCTGATGCAGCTAATGACTTATAAGCTTGGTAAAGGCCTTGGTGTTGACCAACAAACGTACCGTACTCTGATAACAGTGGCAGACAAGCATCATGGGCTGCACGCCACTCGTCATTGCTGACGACTGAATTCATATGAGAAATAGGTGACCAGATCTTACCAAGCTCATCATCAACATCGTCAAGCGGAGCCACAAGGTTGCCCCAAGTGAAGGTCTCTGTGTTCTGCAGTACCTCATCTATTTTGGCACGGCAGTTGGCAATCCCCTGCTCAACGGCGGGCTGAATATGTTCAGGCTTAATACTCGAAAAAGGAGGAAGCTTAGCGCTTTTTAATAAGGGGTTGCTCATGGTTGAGTCCTTAACATTCTATGTTGATAGATAAAGAGATGAGGGTGAGTAAGCCAATATTCAATTGTATTCGTAAGAATAGTTACATTTAACCTATCGTCTAACAGCTAAAAATCTGCTTTACCTTGATTGAAGTCAAATTTTTTTAGTACAAAGAACAGGCTGTATTAGTATTGCAAAGCGCTTCGCAAACACAACCCATTATCATTTACATTCATTACATAAAACTTATCATGGCCGGGATTTTTACTTTCGCCAATTGACAGGGTTTCGCCATGAATAATGCTGCTAAAATTGCCATTGCTATGCCATTGCTAATAACCTCTACTTTCCTCTTTGCTGACGAATCCCCAAATATGGATGATTCTCACAGCACTAAGATAATAGAGAAATTACCTTTGGATGATAGCGGTGAGATCCAAGCGCTATTCGACTTAGGTTGGGACTCAAAATATATATCTGAAGGCCGCGATAATCTTGATAAAGGCGGCATATACTGGGCTACGGCCTCTGTACAAAAGGACAATCTAAATGCCTATGTTACTGTTGGCCGTGGGGACAGTCAGCACTACATAGAGTACAATTTTGGCCTAGAATACGGTTTCGAACTATCGGAAAACTTAAGTGGTAGCATCGGCTATCAACGCCTCGAGTTTTATGGTGATGAGCGTGCCCATGATAATGAGCTGTTTAGCACCATTGAATACAGCAAATACGACTGGTTAGTGCCTTCAGTTAGCTACACCTACTCAACGGAAGCTGCGGGTTACTTTGTGGAAGTGAGTGTACACAGCAATTGGCAGCTTACTGAAAGCTTTAGTGTGACACCTTATGTTACCCAAGGATTCGACTTTCAATACGTGACAGAGGAACACGACGGCGCCAACCACTTCCAGTTTGGCGTTGAGGCTGAGTACCAACTGCCTAACCAATGGGTATTGTCAGGGCATATAAGCCACAGCATTGCTCAAGAAGATATTAAACTTGAAGCCAGAGAAAACGGCAACAGCAGCGGTTTAGATCAAACCTATGCTGGCATGCACCTTAGCTGGAGCTTTTAAATAACCTCCCATCCCATTTGGTTGAGCTATAGTTGTTTTTGTAGCGTAAATGCGCTGTAAAATAACAACACTGTCATTTGCAAAGGATTGCAGATGCAATACAACCCAGAGGACAAGGAATGTTACTCACCTTTTATCGCGCCACCATCATTTTTTTACTACTTCTTTGCCCTTACGCCATAGCAAGTGACTCCAGCACTTTACCTTTAGGCGCTGTGCTGGATGATAAAGGTCAACCGCTGACAATACCGACCCAAAACAAAACGGCATTGAGTTACTCAGCGATACCACCAGCCAGTAACAGCCATAGCAAAAAAACGCCCCAGTCCAAACCTAAATCTAAGCACAAAAAGATCAACCGTAAACAACAGCTTGCAAGTCGTAAAAACGTGGCCAATGACGCGGGCTGTCGCTGGCTTAATGGGCGCATGAAACTGTTAGAGAAGCAGCTAAGATTAGGTGTAAATCACCGTAATCAACATCAGCAGCAAGAGCTTAGCGTGAGGCAAGATGAGTGGGAATGCTTAAAGTGTGGTGTAGAAGGCCCCAACCCCAGTGATCATCATAGCTGCCAATATCGACGTTAACCTAGAAAAGCCAGTTGAAAGTTATCAGACTCGTATCAGGTCTAAACTGTTACTCGCTCAGTTAAGCTTGATGGTCGAAGATTGAAATAGACAACATTCATCCCAATATCAGTTAGCAAGCTCACAGTCTATCGCTGAAATATTTGCTCTGGTTCAAATAAATATTTAGCTCTACAATGGCTGCATATAGATCCGACCAACCATTAAAATTTGGGTCGATGTAAATCTTTTCGGTTCTAAATTCGTCATATATTGATTGGCATCAGTCGTACACAGGAACAAAAGCCTCAGTCTTATTCGCTTTTGCTCCTCAATAAGTTACTTTTTTGGAGATACAAATGGCTCAACATTTTGATTATATCTGTCTTGGCGCTGGTAGCGGCGGTATCGCATCAGGTAATCGTGCAGCAATGCGCGGCGCAAAAGTATTGGTAATTGAAGCAAAACACGTTGGCGGCACTTGCGTAAATGTAGGTTGTGTACCAAAAAAAGTGATGTGGTATGGCGCTCATGTCGCTGAATCGATGCATCTATTCGCTAAAGATTATGGTTTTGACGTGACCGTTAATAACTTTGACTGGAACACATTAGTTGATAATCGTGAAGCCTATATTGGCCGAATCCATGATGCTTACGGACGTGGCTTTGCCAGCAACAATGTCACTCTGCTAAATGGTTACGGTAAGTTCGTTAACGCTAATACTATTGAAGTCAATGGTGAGCACTATACTGCCGATCATATCCTTATCGCGACAGGCGGTGCCCCTACGATCCCAAATATCCCAGGTGCTGAATACGGTATTGATTCAGATGGATTCTTCGCGCTACGTGAACAGCCGAAACGTGTTGCCGTTGTAGGCGCAGGTTATATTGCGGTTGAACTTGCCGGCGTATTACATGCATTAGGTAGCGAAACTCACTTATTAGTGCGCAAGCATGCTCCTCTGCGTAATTTTGATCCTATTTTGACTGATACCTTAGTTGAAGCGATGAAAATCAATGGGCCGACATTACACACCCACAGCATTCCAAAAGCCGTCGTAAAAAATGCTGATGGCAGCTTAACACTAGCACTTGAAAACGGCGACAGCATTACCGTAGATAGCTTAATTTGGGCCATTGGCCGCTCACCCTCTACTAGCAATATTGGCCTAGAAAATACCGACGTTAAGCTTAATGAAAAAGGTTATGTGGTGACTGACGAGCAGCAAAATACCACGGCAAAAGGTATTTACTGTGTTGGCGACATTATGGAAGGTGGCGTAGAGCTTACTCCTGTTGCAGTGAAAGCAGGCCGCCTGTTATCAGAACGCCTATTTGGCAACATGCCAAATGCCAAGATGGATTACAGTGTTATTCCAACAGTGGTATTCAGCCACCCGCCTATTGGCACCATGGGACTAACAGAGCCAGAAGCCGAAGAGCAATTTGGCAAAGATAACATTAAGGTCTATACCTCTGGCTTTACCTCAATGTACACCGCTATTACCGCACATCGTGAAGCCTGCAAAATGAAGTTGATTTGTGCTGGTGAGGATGAAGTTGTTGTGGGGATCCACGGTATTGGTTTTGGTATGGATGAAATCCTACAAGGCTTTGGTGTAGCAATGAAGATGGGCGCAACCAAAGCAGACTTTGATGCGGTTGTAGCCATTCACCCAACGGGTGCCGAAGAGTTTGTTACCATGCGCTAGATAGTTATTTTAAATACTTTATTAAAACCCTAAGTTGGTATTAATTTAGGGTTTTTTATTGTCGAAAATCGGCGGTAATTAAGACTTACATTTATAAATAACTGCCACCACTTTTACCACTTCACCTTGGTCGATATGGATCCAGACAATGTGGGTTCCATGCAGTTTTTCGGCGTACTTCATCGCTTGGTTTTTAGCTTCTTGCAGCGCAAACTCTCCTCGGCCTTTACCACGCGCCATTGCAAAACTGTCGCAATGGGTCACCTCAAAGTCATAAGCTTCATTAATGCGATGATATAACTGCTGCTCATTGACATCTTGTGCTCCCCACCAATACGAGCAACCGCTGAAAAAACAGCAAACAAAAATAACGATGAATTTCAGCACTAAATAAACCCTATTGAACACTGGGAGACTCTGATGGACTGAGTGAAGCTATAGGCAGCAGGAGCGATATCTACATCGAAATGTATCATTCAGCCACCGTTACGAGTCGCTATAGTTTCACTTTGTTAGTGAGGTTTATTTTCTGTGAAAAATAAGCAACATACAGTCAAGCTATGTAAATAAATGAAAGTTATCTGCGACATAGAGTAAATATGAGATCTGACTTGCGTTTAATTGCTTAATAACCGCTCAAGCTGTAACTTGATTGCGAATCACCAAGATTAAATTTTTCTGAATTTATAAGTAAGTAGTATTTAATTTATCAGAATCAAACTACGCGCTATACTCTGCTGCTCGATAGCAGCCGGTAATCCAACTCCTCTTAATGCACACTTTCAATCAACCAAGAGCACAACTCGCCCTTTTTATCATCATTGCTCTGTTGTGTTTATTACCAGTTATTTCATCACCTATTGCACTCATCCTAGGCTTTACTCTTGCGAGTATCGGCTGGGCACCCGATCAGCTAGTATTGGCGAAACTGACCAAAAAACTATTAGCTTTCTCCATTGTCGGTTTAGGCTTTGGTATTCAGCTCGATAATGCGATTACCGTGAGCTTAGAAAACCTACCACTGATTATTGGTTCAATCATCTTCACTTTAGTATTAGGTGTGGTGCTGACTCGCTTACTCAAATTTGATCGCAAAACGGGTTACCTGATTGCTTCTGGTACCGCTATTTGTGGTGGTAGCGCGATTGCGGCGGTATCGCCTGCAATCAAGGCTAACAGTGAACAAGCTGCTGTCGCCTTGGCGACTGTATTTATCCTTAATTCCATCGCACTCTTTCTATTCCCAGCCATTGGTCATGCACTATCGATGACACAACATGAATTTGGCGTGTGGAGCGCTATTGCAATACACGATACATCGTCGGTTGTTGGAGCGGCTTCCGCTTATGGTAATGAAGCACTCACAACAGCAACGACCATTAAACTTGCACGCGCCTTGTGGATTATTCCCATTGCGTTAGTTAGTGCGATGCTCTTTAGTGGTGATAAGAAAAAAATTACTATCCCCTACTTTATTGGCTTTTACTGCTTAACTATCGCTATTGCTTATTGGTTCCCTCAAGGAGCGCCCTTTTATGAGGTCGCATTTAGTATATCTAAACGCTTATTAGTGGTGTGTTTATTCTTAATTGGTGCAGGAATTACGCTAAAGAAAATGAATGCGACAGGTGCTAAACCCTTGGTGCTTGGACTGTTATTGTGGCTGGCGATAGGCACAAGTTCACTCGCCTATATTCTTTATTAAGCTTCACTGTATCGTTAATCTTCAGCACGATTTTGATGGCGAAGCACAACCCAAAGCAATGCACTAAAAGCAGCGAGATCGATGAGCGCTCGCGTCAAACCAGTCGTCATTAGTGAAGCGCTAATAAAGACAATACAGCAGAGTATAATTAACCATTTGTTCATGCGCTCCTCCCAATTAGCGATTTATATGAAACGCAATTATTGAGGAGCTTTGATATTCCCGCCAATATCCTTTATTACTAATTAATAGTAATTTCAGCTAAGGCTATACTTTTTGTTTATAAAGAAATGGCATAAGGGTCGTTACTGCTGTCATCCAGCCAGTGGTACTCGGTAAGCGTTTCAATGCGTCGAGCCTCAACTTCACCGTGCAACGCCTTAACCCAATACAATGCAGCGTCAGTACCTGCAGAGACACCAGAAGAGGTTAAAAATTTACCGTCATCAACCCAACGGGCTTTAGGCTGCCAATTAACGTTTTCTGCAAGCGACGTCACCCATTGATAAGCCATTTTATTGGTGGTTGCTTTCACGCCGTCTAACTTGGCAGTTTTGGCTAGTAACGCAGAGCCAGTACAGATAGAGAATACCTTTTCGCTGCGCTCAACCTGAGCTGTAAGCCAGCGTAACATAAGCTCGTCATCAACCAATTTACGCGTACCTAAGCCACCAGGGATCAGTAATAGATCGCAATCATAAGTGCTGCCCATCAGCACATCTGCAACCACTCTTGGACCTTGATAACTTTTAACAAATTCAGTGGGTCCCACCAGCTTTATCTCAACGTTTGGCATATGACCTAACATTTCAACAGGACCGTGCAGATCTAAGGTTTCATAGTCATCAAACACCAAAGCCAACACTCGATAACGACTGTGTTGAAATAGTGTGGTTGTAGTATTTGCAGCCGCTACGACTGGGAGTGTGAGCAAGCTCGACGCAACTGCCGCAGAGCCCATTTTCAAAAATTGCCGACGCTTAAACATAAGCCACCTGTTGTAATTCACTCTCGTTCCAGAGCAAACTCTACCTACTTAACTCATTAATAAAAAAGTAAAAACAGGATAGTAGAGCTAGATCAAACAAACCGAATAACATGTGTAATAGAGGTCACAAAAAAGCGCCTTATTGGCGCTTTTTAATAGCTAAACTTGAATAAACTTAGTAGAAAGGCGTGGGATCAATCTCCAAACTACTTGGTGAGATCCCTTTTTCAATATTAAGGTCTGACTTAAGCAGATCAACCATAGTCACTTCAGTGTAGAGCTTATGTCGATTTGAATAGAAGCACTTAACCTTAGGATGCAGAGCGTCACGATTTTTAGCTTCCCAAACAATACCGACTCGCCCATCAGATAACTCGACTAATGAACCAACGGGGTATACTCCGACACAGCGAATAAATTCATATACCAGAGCTTGATCTAAATGAAATGGCGTTAAGCTCAACAGGATCTTAAAGGCTGCAGCTGGACTCATGGCCTCTTTGTAACAACGAGTGGCTGTTAACGCATCGAAAATATCAACAATACAGCTCATTCGCCCATGGATTGGGATCTCATCACCCTTTAATCCACGCGGATAACCATTGCCATCGAGCTTCTCATGATGCATTAAGCTAATATCTTTACTGACTTGCGATAAACCAGCAGTATTATTCATGATTTCAACCGCAAAAGTTTGATGCAATTTTACATGCTCAAACTCTTCAGCAGTCAATTTGCCAGGCTTATTCAAAATAGCACTATCGACTTTAATCTTGCCGATATCGTGTAAAATACCACCAACAGCCAATTTGCGTAGCATATCGGTGTCAAACTTCAAATAGCGACCGAAGGTCACGAGTAGAAATGCGACGTTGATGGAATGCTCTAAAAGGTAAGCATCTTTTGAGCGCAGAGCTGATACACACTTTAATGCATCAGCATCGAGTAATACTGACTCAATCATGTTGTCAGCAAGCGCCTCAAACGGTTCAACTTCTACCGCTTTGCCTTCAAAAGTTTCAGACAGCACTTTCTGGATGAGATCTTTTGCCTCAACCATTAACTCTTTGGCTTTCTTTTGAGTGTTAACTCGATCTGTGCAGACTCTTTTAACCACAGGAGCTGGCTTCAGATTCGGCTTATTTAGACCACAATCAGACGATGAACGGTCAGCATTAACCCACACATGGGTAATGCCGCTTTTCAACAATTTGGCAATTGCCTCTTTACTGCGGATCTGCCCAGCGTTTGCAATGCTAACTTCGCCCTTGGTATTGTCGATAGACTCGACGAACATACCTACACCTAATTTTGCGACCGAGACTTTTATCAAGCCTTTTGATTCAATTGAATCACCCATCATCTCTTTTATCCCCGGATGATAAAACTTGCAAAGCACTACAACAAGCAGCGCCGCCTCTACAAACGGTTAGTTTTATGTTGCTGAATATGTCTTCAGCTTATGGTTATTGTTTTACGTAGAGGCAGACATTCTATTCCGAGTAAAAACAAAGCACCATAGCTAAAGCCAACTAAAACACTTGGTTAATGTAGAGTAATACCAATTGCATTAAGTATTTGCCAGTTCAGAGCCCCTCAGTCTTTTCAATTCAAAGCGCATTGGTAAAGAAATGGTTATTCCCTTTTAAGCCAATGCAAAGCAGAAGTGGAAAGACTGAGGGGCTCACGTAGTGCGGCTGAGGTTAAACAAATTGGCAAAACACTTTATGCTTCGCTATGAGATTTGGATATACGACTAAAT
>NZ_JBFRMK010000223.1:0-10343 GCF_041470405.1 Shewanella sp. 10N.286.45.A1 | reverse complement strand
TCACAATATGGCTGAAAGCTTAATTTTAGAGGGGCGCAGAGAAAGAACTTTCCCCAGAACAGTAAAACCTAGGCCTCAAAGGTATGCCAAAAATAAAAATGCCGTTCACATTAAGTGAACGGCATTAAAGCAGTTGCTTGGCTTTTTTTTGACTTTTTATCTGCATGTTTCCAACTACATAACCGCTTTTCATACAACTTTCATTTTTCCATACTGGCAAACGTCATATTCCTCTGCTTGAATTAAAGGCCCTAGGGAAATAGTGGATCGTCAAATGGTTTGCTTTAAGTATGATCTCAACCACGAAAATATTGAATTACAAGCGAGTAATTGGTGTGGCTTGGAACAAGCCTATGTCAACGGCAAACGAGTCTCTAGAAAATTAAACTTCGGCCATAATAGCGAACACCAAGTCGTGCTTAGAGATGGTAAACCTGCAAGGCTGCACCTCTTTTTTGATCCTGCCACCGAGCAGCTCATATGTAGGATCTATAAACAAAATAACTTAGTTGCAAGTTTAAAGCAGGGGAAAAGAGAGTTATATCGAAGTCGGCTAATGAGCCAGCAGAGCATTTTAGCTTTAGGGTTATTGGCAGTATTCCTACTTATGGTTAGCTAGTAAAAACTGCCAATCAACGCTATCGAGTCACAATCAACAAATCTCAATCTCATTAGACGTAACGCAAATCAACTGGCTTGCTTGATAATTGCCGCTGCCAGCCGTCACTGTTGTAATCGATAGCTTTTGCTTATCGTCACCATTCTCAATTAAAACAGCCTTCACTATGGTGCCGTCACGGGGAAAATTAACAGCAGCAACAAAATCACCTACGTTAAGATCTTTATAAAGCTTAACGCTAATGCTACCAATAGAACGAGGCTCTAAACGCCCCTCTTCCACGACTAAGCTTGACCCATTAGCCAACGCTATTGATTGAATAAATCCAGCGCTTTGACTGACTTGCTCAACGAATTTGACTGCTGGCTTTGTTTTCGACTTATTAATATTGACCGAACAAGCAGTGACAGTGAAAGCTAAAATGATTACGACGAAAATACGGTACATGATAATTCCTTTTAAAAAGAGTCACCAACAGGCAAAACTCAAAATTTCGACCCATTCTAATCTGAGAAGCGATTAATTTTATTGATTAAGGCTAAGAATTCGGCTTGCTCTTCAACAGTTAGGTTTTCCAAAAACATCTCGTTGACCCGCTCAGCCTCACGAATAAGGTCTTGCTCTAACGCTTTACCATTATTAGTGAGATATATATTGAATGCGCGGCGGTTATCAAGGTCTTGCTGGCGAGTAATGAGTTGCTGCTGTTGCAGTTGATCCAACAGCCTAGTCATAGTGTAGTTAGCGACATCACAACGCTTTGACAACTCAGTTTGAGTCACCCCCTCTTCCTGCCATAGCGAAAACAGCACAGGCCAAAGTTTAATGTCTAGATCATAGCGTTTAAGCCTCTGATCTAACGCATTTTGTAGGTCAACATTCAGATGTGAGACCAAGTAACTTAAACTTTCAAATCGATTCAATCAGCACCTCCTAAGCAGCTTAGCGGTTCATTTAATCTTATCACTTACGCTAAAAGAAACTAGCCTTAGCAATAGCTAATTATTGATTATCAATCAAAAAGCTTATAAATCATAATCTTGAAAATGTTAATTCGAGTTCATACTCAAGCACACGCTTTAGGCTATAAACTCATTTATAAATCGATAGAAACAGGCTCGGTTTAACTTAGCGACAAGCCCTCTTTCTAGCTGCAGCACAATTTTATTGTCCGTTACGGTAAAAGCATCAAAACTTGCAAGCTCATGTTCAGTGCCAATACTTGATATAACTTCAAAAGTACCCGCTTGCTTTGCATCATAATCAACGATAACGAGCGCTTCACTCACCACGTTAACTTTTAGTTTTTCCACAGGCGTAATTAAATAATATTGGCCTTCAACCCTATGTAAAATACTGGCAAACAGTTTACTGAACTTAAGTGGCAATTTGCCACCACGATAGTACCAGTCGCCGTTGTCTGTGATCTCAAAAATCGCACTAGCATCACATAAAGGCGCACCTTGATTCAGCGAATTGAGTGCTTCTGTCGCGGTTGCTATTTTTGAGGTCATCTAAAAGTCCTCTGTAACCCATTCCATCTTTAAAGACAAAAAAACTAGCCAAAGGCTAGTTTTTCATATTCGCTCTAGAGTAAGTTTAACAAAGCTTCTATTGGATGCTTAGGTTTAAAACCACTAAAGCGTTTTACCTGACTTCTACAAGAGTAGCCTGATATAAGTACTTGTGAAGGCGGCAATTTTGCAAGGGTTTGCTCCCAGGACATTGCATAAAGCGTTTTAGAGCGTTCGAGGTTTTCAGCCTCATGACCATAGGTTCCTGCCATGCCGCAACAACCGAGACTGACCGTATTAAGCTTGGCGCCAAAATGTTCAAAAATACCTTTCCACTCATTGGCGGTATTGGGCTTTGCTGTCGACTCTGTACAATGACTAAACCAAGTAAACTCATGGTCGTCGTTCGTACTGGTTGTGACTTCAGCCTGAGGCAATTTCTCAATAACATCAAGCAACCACTCATTCGCTAGCTGCACATGGAAGTCGCCTCTCGCGCCGCCAAGTACTTCTGCATATTCGTCACGGTAGCAAAGCACTAGTGCAGGATCAATGCCCACCATTGGCATATCTAGCTTAGCAACTTCATTTAAGAAATCAGCAGTCGACTTTGCCGTTCGGGCAAATTTATCTAAAAAACCTTTAATATGGATTGGTTTACCATTTGGCTTGAATGGCAGCAATATAGGTTTAAGGCCGAGCTTCTCAATAAGCTTTATAAAATGCAGTACAGTGCCTGCTTCATAAAAACTATTGAAGGGATCTTGCACAACTAGCACATACTGACTGCGATCAGATGCGGGGATTTGCTGTAATGCTGCAAGATCATAACCTCGACTTGCATGCCCTTCTAGGCGCTGCTTTAAAGTTGGCACCGACAGTGCTGGAGCATCAACGTAACCGAGCGACTTTTTAATCACCCACTTACTCAAGCTATTTTGCGATACGGCATTAACCAGTTTTGGTGCTGATGCCATTAATGGCAGTGAATCTTCGATACCAGCAACTAAGTAATCTTTTGCTGGTCGTAAGTAACGCTGATAATAAATATCAAAGAATTGCGCTCTAAATTTTGGTACATCAACTTTAACAGGGCACTGACTTGAACACGCTTTACACGCTAAGCAGCCCTTAAGCGACTCCATCACTTCATGGGAATAGTCATACTCTTTATCTATTTTTAGGCTGTTTTGCGCTCTTTGGAGCCAACCTAAAGGCTTAGCACGAGCCAGCTCATTGACATCAATACCTTCAGCTTCAAGTAAACGTAGCCATTCACGCATTAACCCTGCGCGTCCTTTCGGAGATTGAACTCTATCACCGGTAACCTTAAAAGATGGGCACATGGGTGAATAATGGCTGTAGTTAAAACACAGGCCGTTACCATTGCAATTCATCACATCAGGAAAGGCGTTACGAGTCTGAATAGGGATCTGTCTGTCAAAACTACCGCGCTTAACACTGTCCACATTGTAGAGCATCGGTCCACTATTTTTAGGAGCAACCAACTTACCTGGGTTAAGTTTATTGCTTGGATCAAATAATCCTTTTACCTCTTCCAACAAGCCATATAAGTGCTCACCAAAAACCGCAGGGCCATATTCACCGCGAACACCTTTGCCATGCTCGCCCCACATCAACCCGCCGTATTTAAGTGTTAAGTCTGCGACTTGATCTGAAATCGTCTTCAGTAGCTTTTCATCATCTACATCACACATATCCAGTGCTGGACGCACATGTAAAACCCCGGCATCCACATGACCAAACATGCCATATTGCAGTTGATGGCTATCTAACAGCGCTCTAAACTCAATAATAAAGTCGGCGAGTTTCTCTGGTGGCACAGCGGTGTCTTCTGCAAAGGCTAAAGGTTTGCGTGCACCTTTTGCGGCACCTAAAAGACCAACGGCCTTTTTACGCATAGCATATATGGTGTTAATGCTATTTCTGTCAGAGGTGACTTGATACCCTAAAAGCCCTGCCTCTCCCTGCTTAAGCTGTTTAGTTAACATTGTTTCAAGCAGAGTGAGCCGGGCTTCAACATCAGCTTTTTCACCCGCAAACTCAACCATGTTCAGGCCGTCAATTTCTTTACCAGGTACGTCGGTGATGAGTGATGACACTGAATGCCAAATGATGTCCTCTTTGGCGAGGTTAAGCACCTTTGAGTCAACGGTTTCAACAACGGTTGCATTGGCTTTAACTAAGTCAGGAGCGTGACGCAGCGCTGACTCAAACGAGTCATACTTTATGTTAACCATCATCCGACAAGTTGGTAGCGGCGTAATGTTAAGCTTGGCTTCGGTTATCACCGCCAGAGTCCCTTCGGAGCCAGTCAATATTCGCGAAAGATCAAATTGCTCTAGCTGTTCATCCCAAACATTTTTAAGATCGTAGCCAGTCAAAAAACGGTTCAATTTGGGAAAACGTTGATCTATCTGCTCACGGTTGTCTTTGCATATTTTGGCAACCGTTGTCAGTAACTGTTGACCAAGCTCATTGTCAGTAATCCCACTCACATCATCGAGTTCTGCCTGTGTAACAGGCTTAGTTTCAAGCTCACTGCCATCAAAGAGTATGCTGGTTAAGCCCAGCACGTGATCTGAGGTTTTACCGTAAACTAATGATCCCGCGCCTGAAGCGTCAGTGTTAATCATTCCACCTAAAGTGGCACGATTTGACGTTGATAAGTCTGGGCTAAAGAAAAAACCATGGGGGCGCAAAGCATCATTTAGCGCGTCTTTCACTACACCAGCTTGTACTTTGACCCAGCCTTCGGCCGCATTCACTTCTAAAACCTGATTCATGTAGCGCGACATATCGACAATAATGCCATGGGTTAACGACTGCCCATTGGTGCCTGTACCGCCGCCTCTTGCACTAAAGACCACTTTGCTAAACTCTGGTTGATTGGCAAGTGTTAACGCAACTTGTACATCATCAGCGTTCTTAGGATAGATCACTGCTTGCGGCAAGAACTGATAGACCGAGTTATCGGTAGCTTGAGCTAATCGAGCACTATAGCGAGTATCGATATCGCCACTAAATTGACCATCCTCTAACGTTGATAGATAGGAAAGGTAAACAGGTTCAAGCGTTTGTTGGTGTGATAACTTCGGTAACATGGCGGCTTCTGTCAATTATTATTCTTAAGTTTATGCCGAACATTATAAACAAAAAAAAGCCGCTAAAAAGCGGCTTTTTTAATGTTTTTAACGAAATGTTAAATCACGCAGATTTAACATCCCATTTTTACTGGCTTACGTTAGCCATGTGCTTCAGCTAAGTATAACCAAGTATCAATCACGGTATCTGGGTTTAACGATACAGTATCGATACCTTGTTCAACTAACCAAGCCGCGAAGTCATTGTGATCTGATGGACCTTGACCACAAATACCGACGTATGCGCCTTTTGCTTTAGCCGCTTTAATTGCCATGGCAAGTAGCGCTTTAACCGCATCGTTTCGCTCATCGAACAGGTGGCTGATAATACCTGAATCACGATCTAGACCAAGTGTTAGCTGGGTTAAGTCATTTGAACCGATAGAGAAACCATCGAAATGCTCAAGGAACTGGTCAGCAAGCAGTGCGTTTGATGGAAGCTCACACATCATGATAACGCGTAGGCCATCTTTACCGCGCTCAAGACCTTCCTCTTTAAGCAACTGAATGACTTGCTCAGCTTCGCTCACTGTGCGTACAAATGGGATCATGATCTCAACGTTCTTAAGACCCATATCATTACGTACACGCTTGATTGCTTCACACTCTAGCGCAAAACAGTCACGGAACGATTCAGAGATATAACGGCTAGCTCCACGGAAGCCCAACATTGGGTTTTCTTCCTCTGGCTCATAACGGTCACCACCAACAAGGTTTGCGTATTCGTTTGACTTAAAGTCAGACATACGAACAATCACTTTTTTAGGGTGGAATGCTGAACCGATAGTCGCAATACCTTCAACCAAGCGAGCAACATAATACTCAACTGGCGAGTCGTAACCGGCGATCATCTCGTGGATCTCTTCCTGAAGTTCAGCCGTTTGCTGGTTAAACTCAAGTAGTGCCTTTGGATGAATACCGATCATACGGTTAATGATGAACTCAAGACGCGCAAGTCCAACACCTTCGTTTGGCAGACGAGCGAAATCAAATGCTCTGTCAGGGTTACCGACATTCATCATAATCTTCATCGGAAGATCAGGCATTGAATCAACACGTGATGAAATCACTTCGAAATCTTGCAGACCATTGTAGATAAAGCCAGTGTCACCTTCAGCACAAGAAACAGTCACTTCCTGACCATTCTCAATGCGTTCAGTTACATCGCCACAACCAACCACTGCAGGAACACCTAATTCACGAGCAATAATAGCTGCGTGACAAGTTCGTCCACCACGGTTAGTAACAATAGCACTTGCGCGCTTCATGATTGGCTCCCAATCAGGGTCTGTCATGTCTGTTACCAGTACATCACCAGGTTGGATCTGGTCCATATCGTCAATTGACTTAAGGACTTTAGCAACACCTTTACCAATCTTGTGTCCGATTGCACGGCCTTCACAAACAACGTCACCTTGAGTCTTAAGGTGGTAACGCTCAATAAGCTGTACATCTTCACGAGAACGAACAGTTTCAGGGCGAGCTTGAACAATATACAACTTACCGTCGTTACCGTCTTTTGCCCACTCGATGTCCATTGGACGACCGTAGTGCTCCTCGATTGTCATCGCCTGCTTAGCAAGCTCTTGTACTTCTGCGTCGTTGATTGAGAATTCACGACGCTTATCAGCGGCGATATCTTCAATCTTAACTTGCTTACCGTGGGATTCATCATCTGAATACACCATCTGAATAAGCTTGCTACCAATATTGCGGCGAACAACCGCTTTATGGCCAGCAACTAAACTTGGCTTATGAACATAAAATTCATCAGGGTTAACCGCACCTTGAACAACCATTTCGCCTAGACCGAATGAAGAGGTAATAAATACCACATCATTGTTACCAGACTCAGTGTCCATAGTGAACATAACACCTGAAGATGCCTTATCAGAGCGCACCATACGCTGAACACCAGCAGAAAGTGCAACACCTTTATGGTCATACCCTTGGTGAACTCGGTATGAAATAGCTCGGTCGTTAAACAAAGAAGCAAATACATGCTTAGTTGCTACGAGTACCGCTTCATAACCTTTAACGTTTAGGAATGTTTCTTGTTGTCCCGCAAAAGATGCATCCGGCATATCTTCTGCAGTAGCTGAAGAGCGAACCGCAAAAGATGCGTCACTGGTTTCAGCGGCAAGTTTGTCGTAAGACTCACGAACGACTTGCTCAAATTCTGGATGGAACGGGGTATCGATAACCCACTGTCTAATCTGTGCACCTGCTGTAGCGAGTGCATTCACGTCATCTACATCTAGAGTTTCTAGAATCTCGTATATCTTCTGGTTAAGTCCGCTTTGTTCAAGAAATTCATTGAACGCAAAAGACGTTGTCGCAAATCCACCAGGCACTTGAACACCTGCATTTGAAAGATTGCTAATCATCTCACCAAGAGAAGCGTTTTTACCGCCGACCTTGTTGACGTCACCCATGCCTAATTCTTGATACCAGAGTACGTATTGCTGCACAGTTCTAATCTCCGCAAGTATATTTTAGTGTGGCTCTTCACACGAGAGCAGCGGCATTTTACACTCCCCAACAACAAGCGTAAATGTATAATTTTATTTGTAATTTTATTACTACAAGAGGTCAAAATGTTGCGTAAAGTATTTTATATCTCAGATGGGACGGCGATCACAGCGGAAGTGTTTGGCCATGCAGTACTAAGTCAATTTCCCCTTGAATTTGATGCACTTACTATTCCGTTCGTTGAAACAGAAAAAAAAGCTGAAGCCGTTAAGGCTCAAATTAATGATTGTTTTATTACAACAGGTGAGCGACCACTGGTTTTCCATTCTATCGTCAAACCAGAGATTAGAGACATCATCTATAGCAGCGAAGGACTCGATTACGACTTTTTGAACACATTCGTTGCACCTTTAGAGAAGCAATTAGGCATGCCTGCAACGCCAGCTTTACACCGAACTCATGGTAAAACCAACGACAGTTATGAAGCGCGTATAGAAGCGATTAACTACGCAATGGAAAATGATGACGGCCAAACCATGAAGCATATGGACAAAGCTGACCTTATTTTATTGGGTGTATCTCGCTGTGGTAAAACCCCATCGAGCCTATACCTTTCAATGCAGTTTGGTATAAAGGCAGCAAACTACCCTTTCACAGAAGATGATATGGATAATTTGAAGCTTCCTGAAGCATTGAAGCGCAACAAAGACAAATTGTTTGGCTTAACCATTGATCCCGTTCGTTTGCATGAGATCCGCCAAAGCCGTATGTCGAATAGTCGTTACTCTTCACTGCGCCAATGCAGGACTGAGGTGAAAGAGGTAGAAATGATGTATAAAAGGGAGCGTATTCCGTTTGTAAATACCACCAATCATTCGGTTGAAGAGATCGCGACCAAGATCTTAGAAGCAACCAGCTTAGAGCGTCATATGTTCTAATGCTGATAATGAATGAAGGCTTTTTTAAAGCCTTCATTCATCGAAACATGAAGACATTTGGCCTCGTGCTGGCCTTTTTGTTGATTAAAAATAACTATCCACTGTGTTTTTTTGAATGAATAACACATAACCGCTGCTTATTTTCCTACTTCCTATGCGCACTAACCAGTGCTTACCTGCACAACAACTATATAAAGCTAATCAAGCATTTCAGCACTACTTATGCATAACATAAATCAAATAGTTGCTAATAAGAGGCAAATTAGCGCTAAATTTCCGTTATTTGCCACTGTGCATAACGCTATGATTCGTTATAATCCGAAGTAATCAGGCAAAAAGCCCATACGAACGCTCGGTATTGTGAATGACCATTAAAACAGACGAACTACGCACCTCACTTTTATGTAAGGTAATTTCACCTGCACAACTCGCTTCTGAATACCCTTTAACTCAAAATGCTGCTGACTATCTCGTTGAGCAGCGCCGTGAAGTAGAGGCTATTATCAATGGCGATGATCAACGATTACTCGTCATCATCGGCCCATGCTCAATACATGACACAGAAGCAGCACTCGATTACGCTCAACGTTTAGCAAAGTTACATCAACAATATAAGGATGATCTATGTATCCTTATGCGTGTCTATTTTGAAAAGCCACGTACTACGGTTGGTTGGAAAGGACTTATTTCTGATCCCGATTTAGATGGCAGCTTTAGCCCTAATAAAGGTTTGCGTAAAGCGCGCCACCTTTTGCAGCAGATCACTGAACTAAAACTACCTATCGCAACAGAATTCCTCGATATGGTTAATGGTCAGTACATTGCAGACTTGATCACTTGGGGCGCGATTGGCGCACGTACTACAGAAAGCCAAATACACCGTGAGATGGCGTCAGCACTTTCATGCCCAGTTGGTTTTAAAAATGGTACTGACGGTAACATCGATATTGCCGTTGATGCAGTACGAGCAGCGCAGGCTCCGCATATCTTCTACTCACCAGATAAAGATGGTGCAATGGCAGTTTACCGTACTCATGGTAACCCTTATGGACACATTATTTTACGTGGTGGTAAGCAACCGAACTACCATAGCGAAGATATAGAAAAAGCCGCTACTCAACTAGATAGTGTGGGTGTGACTCAACGTATGGTTGTCGATTTTAGCCACGGTAATAGCCAGAAGAAGCATAAACAACAATTAAACGTTGCTGATTCAATTATGCAGCAGATGGCCGCGGGTTCAACAGCCATTGCAGGCATCATGGCAGAAAGTTTTATCGAAGAAGGCAACCAAAAAGTAGTTGCTGGTGAAGAACTTGTATACGGAAAGAGTATTACCGATGCCTGTATTCACTGGGAAGATTCAGAAAAATTACTAAGTGATCTAGCTAAAGCATCCAGAGCCAGAATTAATTTACTAAAGTGATTTAATACCAATCAGTATAAGAAGTTGATCTACTCAGAGCGTTTTTGGCAAGCTAATTCAAGGCAGGCTAATTCAAAGTGAGTAATGACATAATGGTTATTCCCTTATGAGTTTATTCAACGTAGAAGTAGCAAGCCAAAAACACTCCTACAGGCGAGTTTTAGCGGCTCTGATGCTGCGTTAATGAACTTGAACGTAGAATAACTATGC
>NZ_JBFRMK010000222.1:0-2457 GCF_041470405.1 Shewanella sp. 10N.286.45.A1 | reverse complement strand
CCTTGATTAAAGCCCATTAAATTCCCACTGAATCCTGCATCTTCAAGTAGATCGGGTATAGGAATACTATTGGAAGCCCTGCTTGCCTCAACGTTTACCGTTGCTATCGCCGAAATAGGTGATAAAACTCAGCTATTGGCGCTCATTCTCGCCGCCCGCTTTAAAAACAAAACAGCCATTATTCTGGGTATTTTTCTGTCGACACTCGCCAACCATTTTGCCGCTGCTTGGCTTGGGCAATGGGCTATAGGTTATATCACTCCCGAGATCGGGCGCTACTTAATCGCAGGATCATTTTTCGCCATTGCGCTTTGGGTGCTTGTGCCAGATAAAGTTGATGAGGAGGAGGAGAGCCGTTTTTATTCGATGGGACCTTTCTTGGCTACCTTTATCCTATTTTTTATTGCCGAAATGGGCGACAAAACTCAAATTGCTACAGTGGTACTTTCAGCCAAATACGATGCGCTAGCAATGGTAGTGATGGGCACAACGCTGGGCATGTTAATCGCCAACGTCCCTGTAGTTATTGCTGGGCATTTTAGCGCCGAGAAGCTACCAATGCAGTGGATCCATCGTGGCTGTGCTGTCTTATTTGCGCTGCTTGGTGTAGTCACTTTGATGTTTTAAGATTGGATAGAGCTGAGACGGCTCAGGCTGAGATGATGTAGATAAGAGTAAAAGGCTTGTGGATCTATGCTCCACAAGCCTTGGTGTTTTTGCTGTCGACGCTTCCGGCCTCTACAGCCCTAACGCTTGCTTAATGCGTTGGCCATAGTCACTATCTGCTGCAGTAAAGTGCTCAACCATCTTAGTTTGAGTTGCTTCACTAACCACACTTAAGGTACCGACAATATTTGCTATTAATCTTGCCTTTTCGTCTTCTGGTAGCAAGCGGTACAAATCACCTGCCTGGCTAAAGTCATCTTGATCGTATCGGCTGTAACGGTCAGCTTCACCCTCTAAGCGCAGTGGTGGCTCAGCAAACTGCGTCTGATCTTGCAAACCATTATGGCTGTTAGGGCCATAGTTACGGCTCGCATCACCACCAGTTTGGCTACCGGAGAATGGGCACTGAGTTCCGGCCATTGCGCCGCCTCGTTGGTGATGGTTTGCCGCCGTTGCATGAGGGCAATTCACGGGTAATTGGTTGTAGTTAGCGCCAATACGGTAACGCTGTGCATCAGCGTAAGCAAATAAACGCGCTTGCAGCATCTTGTCAGGCGATACGCCCACACCAGGTACTAGGTTACTTGGCGCCAATGCAACTTGCTCGACCTCTGCAAAGTAGTTCTCAGGCATACGATTAAGCTCTAACTCGCCAATCTCTATTAGTGGGTAGTCAGCATGAGGCCATACTTTAGTCAGGTCGAACGGGTTAATTTTATAAGTATTCGCTTCAACTTCCGGCATAATCTGAACTTTAACGCTCCACTTAGGGAAGTTGCCATCATTAATCGCTGCCATCATGTCACGCTGCGATGAATCAGGATCGATACCTTTCAAAATATCTGCCTGCTCAGCCGTCAAGTTAGCAATACCTTGCTGGGTTTTGAAATGGAACTTAACCCAGAAGCGCTCGCCTTTGGCATTCCAAAAAGAGAAAGTGTGCGAACCAAATCCATGCATTTGACGGTAATTAGCTGGAATGCCTCGGTCTGACATTAATATAGTTACCTGGTGCAGCGCCTCAGGATTCAACGCCCAGAAGTCCCACATTGCATGTGGATCTTTTAGGTTCGTTTGCGGATTGCGCTTTTGGGTATGGATAAAGTCTGGAAACTTAATCCCATCACGCAGGAAGAAGGTCGGAGTATTATTACCGACAATATCGTGATTACCGCGCTCAGTGTAAAAGCGCAGGCCAAAACCACGAGGATCTCGCTCAGCATCCGCGCTGCCCATCTCGCCACCAACGGTAGAGAAGCGAACAAAAGTCTCAGTTTGCTTGCCCACGTCGTTGAAATGGTCTGCCAGTGTGAAGTCACTTAAGTCTTTAGTGAGGGTAAATGTACCGTAAACCCCAGTACCTTTTGCGTGGACAATACGCTCAGGGATGCGCTCGCGGTTAAAGTGCGCCAGCTTTTCAATTAAATGCCAATCTTGAAGTAATAACGGTCCACGTTCACCGGCCGACAGTGAGTTTTGGTCGTCGCTAATTGGTGCGCCATTTTGTGCAGTAAGAACTCGGTTTTGCTGACTCATAAATTACTCCTCAATCTTGGCTAGGTTCAAGCCAAGTTTCGATTAAATCAAAAATGGTGGCCATGGTTTATCTCCTCTGTGCAACTCGGTAAAGCGTTGCGGTGATATTGACCTCTTGTCGATGGATTAATATTAGTCGTCACATGCAAAACAATAAAACGATTAAAAGCGATAACGCTAAACGCAAATACAGATTTATGATTTCAGAATTCTATCTGAGTAGTAAGCTAACTTTCTGACTAATACCAATTGCAT
>NZ_JBFRMK010000221.1:0-12362 GCF_041470405.1 Shewanella sp. 10N.286.45.A1 | reverse complement strand
AAAGAATGCTAAACAGTTTATTTTAGAGGGGAAAAGGGAGCGTAGTTACCCTAGAGTGTTGAAGTGTTCAAAGGACCGATATCCCATAAAAAAGAAAGCCGTTCACGTTAAGTGAACGGCATTAACCCGTAGGTTCCTTTAAATCACTAATTTGGTCATCAAACTCGCTCACCAAATGATGAACAAAGCATTAATCTTTATTCTTATCACGAATATGACCAACCATACGCTTACGGCGACGCTCTTGGCTCACCGTTAGCTTCTTGGTGTTCATCCCTTCGAATGGATTGCCACCGTCTTGGAAACGGATCTGGATCGGCGTGCCAATAACTTTTAGTGAACGACGGTAGTAGTTCATCATAAAGCGCTTGTACGAGTCCGGTAACTTCTTAACCTGATTACCGTGTACCACCACGATTGGTGGGTTGTAACCACCTGCGTGAGCGTATTTAAGCTTAACACGACGGCCGTTAACCAGTGGTGGTTGGTGATCGTCTTGTGCCATCTGCATAATACGGGTCAACATAGAGGTACTTACGCGGCGCGTCGCACTGTCGTATGCTTCTTCGATAGACTCATATAAATGACCAACACCTGTTCCGTGCAATGCAGAGATAAAGTGGATACGTGCGAAGTCAATAAAACCTAAGCGACGGTCAAGCTCGCTCTTAACACGGTCTTTCACTTCTTGGTCAATACCGTCCCACTTGTTGACGGCAATCACTAACGCACGACCAGCGTTCAATGCAAAACCTAAAAGACCTAAGTCCTGCTCGGCAATACCTTCACGGGCATCGATGATCAGTAGTACGACGTTACAGTCTTCAACCGCTTTTAAGGTTTTAATAACCGAGAACTTCTCAACTGTTTCATGTACCTTGCTACGACGGCGTACACCGGCAGTATCAATCAATACGTATTCGCGACCTTCACGTTCCATTGGAATGTAGATACTGTCACGAGTGGTGCCCGGCTCATCATAAACAACTACACGTTCTTCACCTAAGATGCGGTTAGTTAGCGTTGATTTACCTACGTTTGGCTTACCAATAATGGCAAGTTTAATCGGTAAATCTTGCAAGCGCTTCTGCTCAGCTTCCGCTTCCTCTTCGGTGTATTCACGCTCTTCTTCGTTCTCTTCACCTTCACCATCTTTGGTGATCCCCATCGCTTCTGCGTAAGGTGCTAAAGAGTACTCAATCATGTTAGTCACACCGCGGCCTTGAGCCGCTGCCATTTGGTAAACTTCACCAAGGCCTAGTGACCAAAACTCAGCACACGCTGAGTCAGCATCGATACCATCAACTTTGTTAGCAACAACAAAAGTTGTCTTTTCACGGCTACGAAGATGCTGTGCAATCGCCAAATCAGCTGCGGTGAGACCAGCGCGAGCATCTGTCATAAATAGCACCACATCAGCCTCTTCAATCGCCGCTAGCGATTGTTCGGCCATGCGGGTTTCAATACCCTCTTCAGTGCCATCGATACCGCCGGTATCAACCACAATAAACTCATAGCCAGCCAGATGCGCTCGGCCGTACTTACGATCCCGAGTTAGCCCAGGAAAATCTGCCACGAGGGCATCTCTGGTACGGGTAAGTCGGTTAAAAAGGGTCGACTTACCAACGTTTGGTCGCCCAACAAGGGCCACAACAGGAATCATTTAATTGCCTCTATTACTCATTTTCTATTAACTAAAAAGCCCCCGGAATACACATCCAGGGGCCTTATCATCTTTCACAACTAGGCTTACGGAAGTGTAACTCGAACCACTTTTCCACCACGAGTCTGCACATAAAGGTTGTCTTTAACAACCAGTGGCTGACTGTATAAACCAGAGCTATCTACTTCAACACGACCCACTATTTGGCCATCAGACTTGTTCAAAAAGTGTAGGTAACCTTCAAAATCACCCACTACAATATAGTCTTTAAACGCAACGGCAGCAGTTAAACCACGGTTAGCAAGCTCTGAATTACTCCATAACTCTAGACCATTTCGTCTATCAACAGAATAAATACGGCTATGGTCATCAACTACAAACAGACTTGCACCTGAGTATGCTAGCTCATGGAAGCTTGAATACTTACGAGTCCAAACAACGCGACCTGTGCGCATCTCCATTGAGACTAAGTTACCATTGTAACTAACTGCATAAAGGTTTTCACCGACTAGCAGTGGCTTCATGTCAACATCAGCCATGCGCGAGAACTCATTACCACCAGCAGGTGTGTAAATCGCTTGTTCCCAAGCTGCCTGACCGTTGTTTTTAATCACTACCGCAATTTTACCATCGGCAGTACCAACGAAAAAGCCACCAGCATCATAAGCTGCAGAACCCGTACCACGTAATGTTAATGTTGGTAGCTGGTTTTCATAAGTCCAACGCTTTTCGCCATCATCAACATTAAAAGCTTCAAGCGTGCCTGCACCAGTATTAACCACGACAATGTCTTCACCAACCGTTGGTGCTGATAGAACTTCACCGCCAGCAATCACATGCCAAAGATTATCACCAGTTTCAGCATCAAATGCTGCAACCAAGCCACTCTCGCCGCCCACAAATACCTTGTTACGTGCAGCTGTTACACCGCCCGCCAAACGTGCACCTTTGTTTTTAGCTAAAATATTATCTCTAAAGATTGAGCTAAAATCTTTTTCCCACGCTTTGTCGCCAGTCGCTTCATCAAAAGCTAAGACTTTACCGTAACGGTCAGCGACAAAAAGCTTATCGTAACGAGCTGCAGGTCGCAGGCGAGAATAGTAATCACCTACACCATCACCGACATTGGCGCTCCAGCTTACTTCTGGAAATACGCTTGCTTCTATCTCTGCAAGTGGAGTAATAGGCTCTTCTTCTACATCGTTCGATGAACACGCAGACAGCAAACCTATGCTCAATCCACATGCGAGCAGTGTTTTGCACCAAGACTTCATGGGCAGATTCCTTATGCCTTGTTCAAATTATCAAGCTTCATTTGTAATGTTGGACTACTCATAGTGCCACCATTTTCTACTGCAGCTTGATAAGCAAGCCTTGCCTTGTCGGTTTCACCTTGGCGAACCAAGAAGTCACCTTTTAATTCATCTCTTTGCGCTGCTGAAGCAACATCTTTGATCTGCTCAAGCGTAGTAATAGCTGTAGCAAATTGACCTTGCTCTGCTTGTACACGAGCTAAACGCATAGTGGCAACCAGCACGATACTGCTATCAGCATTAACCGCAATCACGTTCTTAAGCGTTGCTTCTGCTTTCTCTAAATCGCCAGTTTCAACAGCAGACTTAGCCACCATTAGCTCAAGCAATGACTGATAGCCTTGCTGGCCATGTTCTTTGGCAAAAGTTTCTGCTGCAATTAGCATTGCAGCGTCAGCTGTATTTTGGCTGCTGAGTGCTTGAAATGACTCAGAAGCCGCTTCGGCTTGAGCCAACTGATGGTCAGAATAATAGTTCCAACCGAATAATCCACCTAAACCGACAACAGCACCTACGACAACTGAGGAACCGTAATCTTTCCAGAACTGTTTGATAGCATCTACTTGTTGCTCTTCTGTGCTATAGACTTCCACGTGTACTTCCCCTTTTAAACCAGTTCTGCAATATAAGTCGCCAACGCATCTCGGGCAACTAATTCTTGTGCTTTATCTTCACGAAGGTACTTAACTGCAACTTGATTATTGGCAAGTTCATCTTCACCAATAACAAGCGCCACAGCAGCACCGCTTTTATCTGCTCGCTTCATCTGCTTCTTAAAGTTACCGCCACCGCAATGGCTCATCACTTTTAGATTAGGCAAGCTTGCTCTTAAATCTTGTGCAACCTTTATCGCTTCAACACGGCAGCTATCGCCCATAGCAGTAACATACACATCTACCGCAGGTTTGATATCTTTATCAAGTTCAAGCGTTTGTAGCAATAACACGATACGTTCAAGCCCCATAGCGAAGCCTACTGCAGGTGTTGATTTACCACCAAGTTGACCAACTAGACCGTCATAACGACCGCCAGCTAATACTGTGCCTTGTGAACCAAGACTTGATGTCACCCACTCAAATACCGTGCGGTTATAATAATCTAAGCCGCGCACTAGACGAGGATTGATTGTGTATTGGATGCCAACAGCCTCTAAGAGTTCACATAAATGTGAAAAATGTGAACGAGTCTCTTCACCTAAGTAATCCATCAAGGCTGGTGCATCAGCTAGCAATGCCTGTACTGCAGCATTTTTAGAGTCTAATACTCTAAGTGGATTGCTGTACATGCGACGCTGACTATCTTCATCAAGTACGTCTTTATGTTGCTCTAAAAAGGCAATAAGGGCATCTCGGTACGCTGCACGCTCTTCACTATCACCTAAGGTGTTTAGCTCTAAAGTGACGTGTTCAGTGATGCCGAGTTTTTCCCAAAGCATGGCAGATAGCATTAATACTTCTGCATCGATGTCAGCACTTGGGATGCCGTAAACTTCAACACCAAACTGGTGGAATTGACGGTAACGACCTTTTTGTGGGCGTTCGTGACGGAACATAGGGCCCATATACCAAAGACGTTGCTCTTGGTTATACAGTAAACCATGCTCATTACCAGCACGCACAGTTGATGCGGTACCTTCAGGGCGAAGTGTTAAACTGTCGCCATTTCGGTCATCAAATGTGTACATCTCTTTTTCAACGATGTCAGTAACTTCACCGATTGAGCGCTTAAAAAGATCGGTACTTTCTACGATAGGTGTACGAATTTCGCTATAACCGTATGCACTAACTGTATCTCTAAGAACGGTTTCAAGTTTTTGCCATATAGGACTTTGGGTCGGCAGAATGTCATTCATTCCGCGGATCGCTTGGATCTGTTTTGCCACTATTCGACTCGCCAAATTTGCTATTTAAAAATAAAAAACGCCCTGCATTATAGGCGTTTCAATACTAAACGTAAAACGGGTTACTTACTTACATCTTGCGCTGGAATTCGGCTCTCGCTCATCGCCACTTTGGCGCGAATTTTAGCTTCTAGCTGATCAACAATATTGTTATTGTCAAAGCGCTCTTTCTGACGTACGCCATCTTTATAGTAACCACTCATGCGGTTACCACCTGTAAGGCCAATATCTGAGATAAGCGCCTCACCGGGACCATTTACCACACAGCCAATGATTGATACATCCATTGGTGTTACCACGTCTTCTAGGCGCTGCTCTAACTCATTAACGGTAGAGATCACATCGAACTCTTGTCTTGAGCATGATGGACAAGCAATAAAGTTAATGCCACGAGAACGGATCCGCAATGACTTAAGAATATCAAAACCGACTTTAATTTCCTCAACAGGATCAGCCGCCAGCGAAATACGCAGCGTGTCGCCAATACCATCAGCGAGTAACATACCCAAACCAACAGCAGACTTAACCGAGCCAGCACGCGCACCACCCGCTTCAGTAATACCTAGATGCAGTGGTTGTACGATTTGCTTAGCCAACAAACGGTACGATTCTACGGCTAAAAACACATCAGAGGCTTTAACGCTGACCTTAAACTGATCGAAATTAAGACGGTCAAGAATATCAACATGGCGCATTGCAGACTCAAGCAATGCTTCCGGTGTTGGCTCTTTATATTTGTCCATTAGCTCTTTTTCTAATGAACCGCCATTAACACCAATACGGATAGGAATATTTTTATCGCGAGCACACTCAACAACACTGCGAATACGCTCTTCGTTACCTATGTTGCCAGGGTTGATCCGCAAGCAATCAACACCGTACTCAGCCACTTTTAGGGCGATACGGTAATCAAAATGAATATCGGCTACTAAAGGAACATTAGTCTGTTGCTTAATCAGTTTAAACGCTTCTGCGGCATCCATGGTCGGCACGGATACGCGGACGATATCAGCGCCCACGTTTTCTAATGCTTTAATCTGTGCAACGGTGGCAGCAACATCAGTTGTGCGCGTATTGGTCATTGACTGCACAGCAATAGGCGCGCCATCACCTATTGGCACATCGCCTACATAAATGCGGCTAGATTTGCGTCTAATTATTGGAGATTCGTTATACATCGTCTTTGTGCTCTGTCATTCGTTATTGTCCCGCAAGTGGCAAACTAAAACGTGCCACTTTTCCGCTGGGATACTGATCCAAGCTGACTTGAGTTCCATTCAGCTGGATATTCACAACTTGTGGTGCGCCTAATATCACCGCAAAAGGCTCTGCGCCTGTGACATTAATATCGCGACCCGATTTCTTTAAGCCATCGATAAGCGTATTACCATTAGCATCAGTAACCTTGATCCAGCAATCACCGCTAAGCGTTAGCACTAACGCTGAAGTCACGGCATCACTGGTATCAGTGTCTTGGCTGTCAACCATTGAAGCGAGCAATTGCGCTGCAGATACTTGCGCGCTAGCTTGGGCAACTTGAGGCTCAGAGCCAGGCTGTTCAGTAACGGAGTCTTCTGACGCGACATCTTGGTTTGATGCAATGTTCTGCTCAGTACTATTGTTATCCGCTACATTGTCGCCAATGGTCTCGAAAATGCGCTCATCAAGGGGAATATCATTTGATTGCGCTGCAAGGGATGCTTCACCATTCAACAATGACTCGTCATACATCGCTTCCTCTGCAGATGCGGCCACTTCCTCAACGGTCGGCTGAGAGTAATCTACAGTGGTCTCCATTGACGATTTCTGGAACCACCACAGCACCATTAACGCCAATAGAATAAATACGATGATATAGGTTAACGCCATTAACCTGCCGTCACGTGCCTGATGAGTTGTCTTTCGCGAAAAGCTTTGCATTGACGGCTGAGCATCATTAAGCAGTTGCTTATCTAGACATGTTTGAACTTCGAACGGGTCAGCTTGCACCGCCCGCGCATAGTTCTTTACATAGCCCCTAACATAGGTCGCAGCGCCAATTTCTAGTAGATTGTCGGCTTCTATCTCTTTGATGATAGTCGGGCGTAAATGCAATTGCGCCGCAATATCCTCTACCGAAGCCCCTTTGTTTTCGCGGGCTTTTTTTAGCAAAACGCCCAGTGTGAGCGTTGGCTCATCCACTAGGCTTTCAGTGTCTATGTTGGGCAGATCATTCTGTTCATTTTTCATTAATGCATATTGGCCCGATATTGCTTGGCTTGAGCTGAAGAGGGAAATTTCGCTAATAGTAAAATACCATATTTCCTAACCGCTTCTTGGTCATTCAAGCCTTGTTCAATTTTAATTCCTAGCGCCAAACTGATTGGAGATTCAACCGCTACCTTGTGGTAGTTTGATAAGCGAATTTTTGCTTCTCCGAATCGTCCAGCTTCGAGTTCCATTTCGGTTAACTCGATAAGCGACGTGCGTCTTCTAGGATCGTACTTAAGCGCCATAGTAAAATACTGTTGCGCTTTTTCTATTTGACCTGCTTTTCGGCTACAAATTCCCAAGTTTTCATAAGTGGAAGCTGCTTGAGTGTATAGGGGACGTTCAACTGCTTTAAGAAACATCTCCTCAGACTCAGCATACTTACCTTGCTGACATAGGAAAGTACCGAAATTATTATAGGCATCGCCGCTAGCATCTCGAAGACGAGTGGCGTTGCGATAAGCCTGTTCAGTCTTTTCTAGCTCACCCACTGAGCTGTAATAGTAAGCAAAGGCTAAATGCACATCTTCCAGTTCAGGAGCAAATGCTAAGGCCCTGTCTAAGTTAGATTTAGCTTGCTCACTGTTGCCTTTCTGTAGATAGGTTAAGCCTAACTGCACTCGCTGGCGAGCCGCAGCTACTTTATCGACCTTGCGCTCAGAGACCGGTGTATCTGTACCCGTATAAGTATTTTGTGTCACGCAGCCCGAAAGCGCTGTCGCAGACAACAAAATAAGCAAGGGCAAGCTCACCTTTCTATGATTCATCGTTAAGCCTATCTACCAATAGATACAAAGAGTTAATCCATTGTGACCGAAATTTGATTCTGTTGCATTTGTTTTTTCGCCAAACGCTTGGTTCTGTCGCGAATATCGCCAGCAAGTTGACCACAAGCAGCATCGATATCATCACCACGCGTCTTGCGCACAATAACCGTTAAGCCGTATTCCATCAGTACTTTAGAAAAACGATCGATTCGAGAATTAGAAGAACGACCGTAAGGTGAGCCAGGATACGGATTAAACGGAATTAAATTCACTTTGCACGGCGTGTCTTTCATCAACTTAGCCAATTCATGGGCTTGGTCGGTACTGTCGTTGATATGATCTAGCATCACATATTCAACAGTTACACGGCCACGGTTAGCATTAGATTTGGCAATATAGCGACGTATTCCGGCAAGGAAATCTTCTAGCGGATACTTTTTATTAACTGGAACCAGTACATCACGGAGTTCATCATTTGGCGCATGAATGCTCACTGCCAAAGCGACATCAAGCGCATCACCTAAAATGTCTAACGCAGGCACAACACCTGAAGTCGATACAGTGACACGGCGTTTAGATAGGCTAAAACCGAAATCATCCAGCATGATATCCATAGCTGGAATCACGTTCTTAAGATTCAGTAATGGCTCTCCCATCCCCATCATCACTACGTTAGTAATTGGACGCTCGCCGGTATCTTTAACAAAGCCAATAAAGTCAGCCACACGCCAAATTTGACCTACGATTTCAGATACGCTTAAGTTGCGGTTAAAGCCTTGTGCTCCCGTTGAACAGAAAGTACATTCGAGTGCACAACCAACTTGAGACGATACACACAAAGTGGCGCGGTCATCTTCAGGGATATAAACGGTTTCAACTTCTTGGCCATTACCTACGTCAATGGCAAACTTAATCGTACCATCTGCTGATTTTTGATAACTGGCTATTGCGGGTGCAACAATTTCACATTTACGCGCAAGTTTCGCTCGTAATGCTTTGTTAATGTTAGTCATCTGTTCGAAGTCACTTACACCAAAGTGATAAAGCCATTTCATCAATTGATCGGCACGGAACGGCTTTTCACCCATATCGGCAAATAACGCTCTCATCGACTTACGATCAAGATCCAATAAATTGATCTTCTTTTCACTCATTGTGTGTAACCTCAAAAACCTAAAACCTGCATGTGGGCGGCGAATTATACAGATCCTTGTAAAATAAGGCTAGCAACCTTACTCGGCTTATTCGATGATGCTGATATTTATTACATTAATTGTAACTACTCAATAGTAAATCCTGCACAGAACCCTCTAATCAACTCAAAATAGCCTGACAAGACTGATAAAAATACAAAATTCGCTGCTAATAGCAATTGCCGCGAATTAAACCTGTGCTAGAATCCGCTCAGACTAATGTTGGTCTGTAATATGGAGGTGTAATTTCACCTTTATGATAACTCTTATCATTATAGTATTTGTCGCCATTGCTATCTCTTTTCTTTGTAGTGTGTTTGAAGCTGTTTTACTGTCAGTCACACCCAGTTATATCGCCACGCTTGCCGCAACCAATCCTGCAGCAGCCGCTAGGTTGAATAAACAAAAAGAAAACGTTGAATCTCCACTCGTTTCTATCCTAACTTTAAATACCATTGCCCACACTGTTGGCGCGGCGGTTGCTGGTGCACAGGCAGCTAAAGTATTTGGTGATGAGATGCTAGGCGTATTTTCAGGTGTCCTTACTTTCCTTATTCTGTTTTTCTCAGAGATTATTCCTAAAACATTAGGTGCAAACTACTGGCGCTCACTTGCACCAGCCGTTTCTATCGCACTAGTGTGGATGGAGCGCGCGACTAGGCCGCTTATCTGGATGTCTAAGCAGGTTACACAGTTGATGGGTAAAGGTGATGAAGGTCAGTATATTCGTCAAGAGATGAGCGCGATGGCTAAGATTGGTCGTGAATCTGGCGAGCTTGATGAGCAGGAATCTAAGATTTTGACGCAAATGTTGTCAGTTAAAGAGATGCCAGTGACTGCCATTATGACGCCTAGAACCGTAATGTTTAAGCTGCAGACAAGCTTAACTCAAGGTGATTTCGCAGCTCAGTTTATGGCGAAGCCGTTCACTCGTATTCCGATATATCAGGGCGAACCTGATAATATTATCGGTTATGTGAATCGCAATGACGTGCTTTTGGCTGAGCGTAAGACCCCTAAAGAGTCCATTGCCGTTCTGAAGAAAAACCTGTTGGTTATCCCTGAGACAGCCAAAATTTTGCCACTGTTTGAATTGATGATTAAGCGTAATACCAAAATTGCGATGGTTGTCGATGAGTATGGCTCTGGTGAAGGTATTGTCACCTTAGAAGATATTGTCGAGTCACTATTGGGACTGGAAATTGTCGATTCAAATGACCCTGTCACAGATATGCAGCAATTAGCGCGTAAATTGTGGAGTCGTAGAATGCAGCATAAAGGTATTGTGCTTTCTGATGATGGCGAGTTTGATGATAAGCCCGAAAAGAGCTAGTTATCACTCAATATACATTAAGGGAGCTTAGCTCCCTTTTTTAGCTGCGAAAATCAGTATTTCACCCGGCAACGTAAAAATGCTATAATTCTTGTTTGGTTCTGAGGATTGAAATGACGTCTACTTATACATTAAAGCTTGCCCACATCAACGACACACATTCTCATTTCGACGCTAATCGACTGCAGTTTACGATCACCGAGCAACAACAAGAACTCACGCTATATAGCCATAGTGGTGGTTACGCACGGATCGGTTATCAACTCTCTCAAGCAAAGCTGTCAGCCAAAGCCAACCAACAATCTTTTCTATTCTTGCATGGCGGTGATAGCTTCCAAGGCACCCTTTATTTCAATGAATTTAAAGGCAAGGCGAATTCAGACCTACTCAATCTATTAAAGCCAGACGCGATGGTACTGGGTAATCATGAGATTGATGCCGGCAATGGTCCTGTTTTAGATTTCTTGAATGACATTCAATTTCCTCTGCTTGCTGGCAATATGGATTTGAGCCAAGAAGATCAGCAAAAAACCGCCAAGCTCAGTGGTCATCACAACCTTTACGACTACGACACGAGCAGTCAAACCGCTAAGTACATATTAAAGCCACTGCATGATAAGCAAGTTGCGATTATCGGTATCACGCTTGATCAGATGAAAGAAATTGCCCGCCCAGATGAAGATACGCATTTTATTAATGCTATCGAAACCACACGGCGCACAATTGCAAAGCTGCACGAGAAAGGCATTTACCACATCATAGTGTTAAGCCACCTAGGGCTAGATCAAGACCGTGTGCTTGCAAACGAGGTCGATGGTATAAGTGTAATTGTTGGCGGTCACTCCCATACCCTACAAGGCGATTTTCGTGACCTTGGTTTAAGCAATATCCCCTATGCTGAAAAGGTAAACCACACGCCTATTCTGCACGCAGGAAAATACGCTGAGACCATAGGAATATGTGATGTTAGTTTTGATGACGCTGGTAGGGTTACCGATATCAGCGGTGGCAACTTCTTCATGCTTGATCAGCAATTCATTTTGCAGGCTGGTGAAGGTGAAGTATGCGCTGAAAACTACCTAGCGATCCGCGCTAAGCTCGATGCAAATCCTGCTATTTTCTGGGATGGAGAAGACAGCCTTGTACAGCAAACTATTTTACAAAAATATCGCCCAAGTTTAGACGCACTCGATAACCAGATACTGAGCTTTGTGCCTAAAAATCTTGAACATACTCGCCTACCAAGTAAAGCACTGCCCCATGGTAGTGAAATTGCGCCATGGGTCAGCCGCAGTATGTACCATGAAACAAAGGCCATTGGTATGCAGGTCGACTTTGCGCTGCACAATGCAGGCGGTGTCAGACAATCACTCAATAAAGGACAATTGAGCCTAGCTGAAGTGATTGGCCGCATATTACCGTTCGAACTGCCATTAGTGACCTACCAAATTCAAGGACAATATCTGTTTCAGATGCTTGAATCAGCCATCAATGCTGCAACCAATAACAGTGTGATTGGCACTGGTGCAGGCAGTTTCCCATATACTTACGGGCTTAAGTATTTCTATGACGGTCGACAAGCTTTGGGGCAACGGATAGTTAAGCTTGAGATCATGCGTCCAGCTAATGGCCAACCGCTGTGGTTTGATATTGACCCAATGCAGCATTATATCGGGGTGTCTTCAGCTTATACTGCATCAGGAAAAGAGGGTTATAGTCCAATATTGCAATCCGATTGGCAGCACAGTGTCGATGAGTTAACTCTGCCAGAGGCCTTCATTCGCTTTATGAGCCGCACAAATACACTTGACGACATACTAGAACCTGAAGTGCATTATACCAGCCACAGAAGCTAAGCAGACTCCACGACAGTAATAGAATCGACTCAATGACAAAAGCCTCCTATTTACTAGGGGGCTTTTTAGTATTATACCAATTGCATT
>NZ_JBFRMK010000220.1:0-8081 GCF_041470405.1 Shewanella sp. 10N.286.45.A1 | reverse complement strand
AGAATTGTCTACAGCCCCTTTAATTGAGCAACACAAGGATCTATTCAAGGATTTTACGTTTAACTGCCCCTAATAGTGCTTATTCAAGTAGCTCTTTATGTGCCGTTGCCACCAAAGAATAATTCGCTAATTCGGGGACTTGAGTCTGAAGTTTCTTTTCTAATTCAACTAAAGACTTAAAGTTCTGACAAAGTTTGTCTCCACGAGCTTCCAGATCTTGCGCTTGCTCTTCCATTTGCAGTTCAATATCTTCGCCGATAGAGTCCATTTTGACTGAAAATGCATCCATTTTTGCCTCAAAAGAATCACCGTCTCCAGACATCATTTGGCTACCTAAGCTCATCATCATGGTGCCGATCGAGTTTTGAACTAGCTGTTCCATCTCTTTTTCAAACTCTTCACCAAATGCACTTTCAAGCGAAGACTCGGTTGCCCCAAGATAGAACTTGTCGCCATTTTGATAAGCAACCTCTTCAATTCTATCTTGCAATCCATCCATCATCTCATCAATTTTCGAACCGGTTGCATCACCTAGCAATGGCGTCAATGCCATACTCACGGCCGTTGATGCCATCGTTACCGCATCATTAACTAATTCAATAACCTCAGGAACCTGTGATGACACTTCATCTGCATATTGGCTAACAAGCTGTTGTTGCTGTTTGTTCAGTGAGATTTGCTCACCATTAACAAATAACTTATTCATTTCAATTCGGTATTGCTCTTTACCCACTTTACTCACAGTCAGCTTTTTAGGCTCAACGGTAACATCATAATTAAGTGATACTTCGCATTCATTGTTAAAGTGTTTACCTGACTCGTCATGAGCACTAACCATTTGCAAACTAGAAGCTGACAGTAATACGGCTGAGACGCTAACAGAGGTAAGAAGTTTTTTCATTGCTGTAACCCTTTATCGCTTATAAATATAATTAGTCTAGATAAAGCACAGAGCATGCCAACAGATATAACCAACTGTTAAATATAACAAAAGAGTATTTTAAAGCTTAGTGTGGTAGTTATTGAGTAACAAGAAGTAGCCAATATTACGAACTATTGGCTAAATATGACATTGCTAAGTGAGCAAGATAAGAATACTAAAAAATTGAACGGCCCAGAGTCTGACAAAGACTCTCTAGCGCAGCGGTTCCCGCGAGTGAGTTGCCATTAGCATCGAGCTCTGGAGACCAAACACACACCGACATATCACCAGGGATCACTGCGATGATCCCGCCGCCGACACCACTTTTTCCGGGCATGCCAACACGATAGGCAAACTCTCCAGCACCATCATATAAGCCTGAAGTGGCTAGTAACGCATTTAGCTGCCTTGTCTGCACAGGCGTTATCAGCTGCTTACCTGCCAAGCTCTTTCCACCATTAGCTAGGTAGATCATGGCTTTAGAAAGATCGGCACAACTCATTCTCAAAGAGCAATAATGAAAATAACTCTTAAGGACAGTGTCGACATCATTATGGAAGTTTCCGAACGACTTCATCAGATATGCGATAGCGGCATTACGCGCACTATGTTGATATTCAGATCTGGCTACCGTTTTATCGTAGCCAATTTTTTGATTATCACTAAGCCCGCGGACAATCTCCAACATTCTCTGTTTCGGCGCACCTAAGCGGCCTTGCAATAGATCAGCAATAACCAAAGCGCCCGCATTAATGAATGGGTTTCGCGGTAGCCCTTTTTCTAACTCTACTTGAACGAGAGAGTTAAACGACTGACCCGATGGCTCCTTGCCTACCCGAGACCAAATTTCCGGCTCTTCGTAATGCATTAGTGCCAGCGTAAGACTGAAGACTTTTGAAATACTTTGAATTGAAAAGGGCTCGAGATAATCTCCAGCCCCTATTGTGACGCCATCTCTGGTCGTCACTGCGATACCAAGCTTATTGGCATTAACCTCAGCAAGAGCCGGAATATAATCAGCGACTTTACCTTGACCTAAAAGAGGGCGTACTTTTTCAATAACCTCTTCAAGCAATGCCAGCTCAGGCATTAGCTCCACCAAATATCGTAAAGCTCACCGATTTCGACATCAGAAACAGGCTGTCCTTCAAAGAAGGTTTTAACTGCAGCTCTGTCTTCATCAGTACATTTACCGATAGCTTGAGTAGCAATAATACCTTCCCACTCTTTGTGACCGCCGCCATGGAAACCAAGATCTCTTGGCTCAATAACCTCTTCAATAAACTGATCAACAATTGAGTCTATCTGCTCTTCTGTCACAGACTCATTGAAAGTCCAGTTAGTATCGAAACCAAACTCTTGAAACTCATCAACGCGTAATTTTTTACGTAAACGACGACTACGATTAGCTGCCATGGTTATTCTCCTAGAAAGGTTATTTTATAAGTATGTCAATTTCAGCAGAGCGCTTAAACACGCTCAAACATGAGATCCCAAACGCCATGCCCTAAACGGTGGCCGCGTGCTTCAAACTTGGTTAGCGGACGATGCTCAGGACGCTCAACCACATCACCAGTAGCTGATTGGTTTTTATAGCCAGGCGCAGCGGTCATTACTTCTAACATGTGTTCGCTGTAGTTTTCCCAGTCAGTAGCAAGATGGAACACGCCACCCACTTTAAGCTTGCTGCGAATAAGTTCAGCAAATGGAGCTTGCACAATCCTGCGCTTATGATGACGCTTTTTGTGCCAAGGATCAGGAAAGAACAACTGCACGCGAGCTAAACTTCCTTCTGCAATGCTATTTTCAAGCACCTCTAATGCATCATGATGATAAACACGAAGATTAGTCACGCCAGCTTCTGCTGCAACAGACAAACATGCACCAACACCAGGCTTATGCACTTCAATACCGATAAAGTTAAGCTCTGGCGACGCCTTAGCCATTTCGACTAATGAACCTCCCATACCAAAACCAATCTCTAGCACTGTGTCAGCTTCACGGCCAAACACCTCGACTAAATCGATCGCTTCAGGGGTATAATCTAGCCCCATAGATGGCCACTGTTGCTCCATCGCTTGAGCCTGCCCTTTTGTTAGACGGCCTTCTCTTAATACAAAGCTTCTTACTTTGCGAAGGTATTTACCCTCTTCATTGAATTCAGCGGTTGTTACGTCGCTCATTTTCGCCCTCGCTTAAGACAGCTATTAATTAAAAAGAAAGGCATTATCCAAAGTTAAACCTTTAGTGCAAGCCCTATTGAGGCAAAATTATACCAATAATCTCAGTTTGTGCGAGTTACAAGCACTGTTTTACAAAAAATACTCATCAAGTCAGCTATTTTCCTGCCGTTTAAGCAGTTAGACGCTTGAACGAGATCACAACTGTTGCTTGTTAAAGTATTCCTCTGTGGTTACACTGCGCCGATGAAAACTCCAGCCCCATTTTCTCAACGAATTGTCAGTTGGTACGACCTACATGGTCGCAAGCAACTCCCTTGGCAACAAAATAAAACCCCATATAAAGTATGGATTTCAGAGATCATGTTGCAACAAACTCAAGTAGCAACGGTTATCCCCTACTTTGAAAAGTTCATGTGTCGCTTTCCAAGCATTGAAGTATTAGCTGCCGCCGACCAAGACGAAGTGCTCCACCACTGGACCGGTTTAGGTTACTACGCTAGAGCGCGTAATCTGCATAAAGCCGCTCAGCAAATTGTAACCTTGCACCAAGGTAGCTTCCCCGTTGACTTTGAAGAGGTATTATCTTTACCAGGTATTGGGCGTTCTACGGCAGGCGCAGTGCTGTCATTGTCACTTGGATTAAATCACCCCATTCTTGATGGTAATGTAAAACGCGTACTGGCGAGGCATGGAGCGATTGATGGCTGGCCAGGAAAGAAGCCAGTTGAAAATCTGCTGTGGCAACTCACTGAAGCGTTAACCCCTGCAAAAGATATTCAGAAGTATAACCAAGCGATGATGGATATTGGCGCAACGGTATGTACTCGATCCAAGCCCAACTGTGCAGCATGCCCCGTTGCAATTGACTGCAAAGCACAATTAAGTGGACGTCAGCTTGAGTACCCAGGTAAAAAGCCTAAAAAAGTGATCCCAGAAAAGTCAGCATGGTTGCTAGTAATAGAACACGATGACCATGTTCACCTACAAAAAAGACCACCAAGTGGCATTTGGGGAGGACTCTGGTGTTTTCCTCAATTTACTAGCCAAGCTGAACTTGAAGAATACATAAGTGAACAAGCATTTAACATCAAGCATCGTGAAGAACTCGTTGGCTTTAGGCATACGTTTAGCCACTTTCACCTCGATATTCAACCGGTTTTGGTTTCAGTAAACAAGATTAGCGATAACCAGATCATGGAACAAGACTCCTCGGTCTGGTATAACTTACCTCATCCACCTAAAGTTGGTTTAGCCTCAGCGACTGAGCGCATTCTAGCGAGTTTAGGTTCTGTATTAATTAAGGAGTAATCATGGCTCGCACAGTAAACTGCGTATATTTGAAGAAAGAAGCTGAAGGTCTAGGGTTTCAACTCTACCCTGGTGATTTAGGCAAACGTATTTTCGACAATGTGAGTAAAGAAGCGTGGGCGCTTTGGCAGTCCAAGCAAACGATGCTTATCAACGAAAATAAACTCAACATGATGAATGTTGATGATCGTAAGTTCCTTGAAGAGCAAATGATTAACTTTCTGTTTGAAGGTAAAGACGTTGAAATTGAGGGTTATGTACCTCAAAAAGACGACGAATAGTCTTCAACAAAAAAGCGCCGCAAGGCGCTTTTTTATTATTCTCAGCTTGAGTTACTTTTTAATACCTTCGACCACAAGGTTTAGACTCACATTAGAAGAAGCTGGTCCCAAGTCCATTTTTACGTTGTAATCTTTAAGCGCAAATTCAGTGCTGCCAGTAAAACCGGCTCTGTAACCGCCCCAAGGATCACTACCTTCCCCTATTACCTTAGCGTCAATCGCTAGCGGTTTAGTCACACCATTAAAGGTAAAGTTACCATTGAGTACAAACGTACCATCACCTTTGTCATCAACAGAGGTTGAGACAAACGTTGCTTCAGGAAACTTCGCCGTGTTTAAAAAGTCAGGACTACGCAGGTGCTTATCGCGCTCTGCATGATTTGAATCAACACTTGTAGTATTGATGGTGACATTGACTTTCGAGTCAGCGATTTTAGATTGATCAAAAGAGAAGTCACCTGCAAAGGTATTAAAGCGGCCAGCGACAAAGCTATATCCTAAATGACTAACCCTAAACTCTATCGATGCATGTGCTCCCTCAGTATCGATAACATAGTCAGCCGCCTGAGCGGTACTTGCCATCATTAAACTTGCTGCTAATGTCGTCGCGAATAAACCTTTTTTCATCTTGCTATCTCCCTTTGAGTGCTCGTCTTTTTTAAATGCTAATCTTGTTAAAATGTCAGTATTGTTTAAAATTTTAGTCTTGTTTAAATGTTAGTCTTGCTGAGTTTTAATCATTCTCAGTAATGTTGAATCTTTATCGATAAAGTGATGTTTCAATGCCCCAATAGCGTGCACAATGGCCAAACCAATCAAACTGTATGCTGCATACTGATGGATAACTCCAGCAACATCGGCCTGGTCATCAACAATGGCTCCAAGGCTAGGTATTTCAAACCAATCAAACACCCATATACCTCGGTCACCAGCAGTTGATATCAAATATCCGCTCAACATGATGAGCACTAAAAGCAAGTACAAAACTAAATGGGCTACATGACTGCTTTTGACCTCCCAACTTTTATGAGTGGCCAAACTCTCAGGTTTTGCGGTGAAAAGTCGCCATAGTATTCGGAAAAATGTCGCGAAAAGAAGCAGCAACCCGATACTTTTATGCCAATGCGGCGCAGTTTTGTACCATTCACTGTAATAGGTCAAATCAACCATCCAAAAACCAACAGCAAATAAACCGATTACGGTAAATGCAGAAAGCCAATGCAACAGGATCGCAATTAACCCATAAGAGCTTTTAGTATTTAACAGCATCATGTCCCCTAAATAAGTAATATAGAGCCATCATACATTCTATTTTTACAACTAAAATCAGTAAATATAGGTCTTTACATTCTACTTTTTAGAATAGAAAACGATTACAGGATAAAAGCTTCAACTCCTTTACTGCAGCTTGTAGTACAAAAAGACTGCCACCTAAGTGCATTCATACCCGCTAAAATCCATTTTTGATCAGTTAGCATTGTTCTTTTATTTGCAACTGCACACAAACTAAGCGAACAGTCGGCCTAAAAACAAAAAGCACTTGCAGGATAAAACTCAGCGCTATAATATACGCGCACTCCAAACGACACAGGCTTTAACAGCTTGGTTTGAAGTAACAAATCTAACGTTTATATTTATATAACGATAGTTGCCCGAATAGCTCAGTCGGTAGAGCAGAGGATTGAAAATCCTCGTGTCCCTGGTTCGATTCCGGGTTCGGGCACCAACATTTTATAATGAGTTTTCTGTGTAGACAGTAACTTGTTAGCAAGATAAGCCGGCATAGCTCAGTTGGTAGAGCAACTGACTTGTAATCAGTAGGTCCCGAGTTCGACTCTTGGTGCCGGCACCATAAAAACAAAAAAGCTACTCAATAGAGTGGCTTTTTTGTATCTAGTAATCTCACTTTAGCAGCCTCTCTAGGCAGCAGCTAACTCTCATTTCCCCCAATTCTCCCTAATTTTGCTACTTAGCTATCAGGCTTACATTTCTTCATGTGGGTATGGTAACCAGAACGGTACAATTTGCTAATAGTTGTATGATATGGTTGCGCTTCACGTGAGCGGCTACAAATGGAATCTGCGAAGATGGCAAGACCTAAGACAAAGGAAGAACTAACCTCACAAGCCAGTGATGGCTTTTTAGAGTTGATTCGGTATATAGAATCAATGTCTGCAGCTGAGCTAAATACTGAGTTCGATTTTTCAGACGATCTTAGCAAGAAAGAAGCTCACTGGAGTCGCGATCGGAACTTGAGAGATATTCTAATACACCTATACGAGTGGCATCAGCTGTTGCTAAATTGGATTAATTCCAATATGTCGGGAGAAAAAATGGAGTTTCTTCCTGAGCCATATAACTGGAAAACATATGGCCAAATGAATATTGAATTCTTAGAAAAACACCAAGGAACTGAACTCTCGCTAGCAAAAGCATTGGTTAAAGAAAGCCACGAAGCAGCTCTTGAGCTAAGCACAACATTTTCAAATGATGAACTATTCTCTAAGAAATATTTTGATTGGACAGGAACAACCACATTGGGCAACTATTGTGTTTCGTCGATGCCAAGTCACTATAAGTGGGCTCTCAAAAAACTTAAAGCACACGCGAAAAGGCTGTCGTAAGATAGTTTTTAGCTCGTGGGAGCTGGTTAGCGAGGCGTTAGTTTACAAAAAGGATTTTGGTAATGTTTGAAAGTATTGCGATCTATTCAGGGTTAATTGCAACAATCTGGATCGTCATTGGCGTTTATGTAGCAAGTCGATTTTACGCTGGTTACAGCCATTCTAAACAATTCTGTAGTGAATTAGGTGCAACAGGTAGTCCAACTGAAAAGTTGTCTCCCTTAATTAATAATTATCCTCTTGGTTTTCTATTTTGCTTCTTCGGTTGGTATCTGGCACAACTATCAAATGTTTCAACTTTAGTGAATGTTGCGGGTTGGTTAGTGATAGCTCATGGTGTTGGTACTTGGGTCGCAGGTTATTTCCCAATGGACGCCGATCCATTTACTAAAAACCCTACGTTTAATTGTAAAGTACATTCTTGGGCTGGTTTTATCATGTTGCTTTCGTTAGTTATTGCGCCAATATTAATAGCTATAAGTCCAACAACTCAAATTATCCCATTATATTTCCGTATTTTTTCACTGGTTTCTGTCGTCGCTACTGTTTATTACCTTTTTGCTATGGCAAAAGCAGTGAAATCCCAGAGCAATCCGGGCATCCATCAGCGTATTTCATATGGTTTTCAGCTAATTTGGCTAAGTGCTTTTTCACTAATATTGGTGTAATTGTAAATTAACAAGTAAATTAATCGGGATAAAATACAGTTGGCTTTTTTGCTCGTTCCTCGCACATTTTAACCATCTATTCTGGTCTAATCGAT
>NZ_JBFRMK010000219.1:0-15415 GCF_041470405.1 Shewanella sp. 10N.286.45.A1 | reverse complement strand
GGATCTGTTATAAGTCACTAATTTTCAGGTGTATATAAGTCTAATATAATAAGGCCCTCTAATGAGAGGGCTTTATGTTCAATCTTTTAATTACGAAGTGACAATGAATTTTAAACTAAGTTGTAGAAATAGTATTCACATTTGCCATCGGTGTATTTATAGTGTTCTTTTTAGGGCGCATAATTAAATGGTACATAGTTGGCACCCAAACTAATGAAAGAAGGGTAGTCAGTAGTGTTCCACCTGCAATGGCTATTGCAAAGGGAGGCCAGAACCCACCGCCAGCGATAATCAATGGCAGGAAACCACCGATAGTCGTAATGGTCGTCGAGCCGATATGGCGGCCACAGCTGGTAACAAGATCAACAATCACATGGCTATCGCCATCTCTAGCGGCGGGAACCTCTTCCAACTCGGCTAAAATAACAATAGCGGCATTGATAGCAAGTCCCATTAAACCTAGCAGACCAATAATCACGGTAAAGCCGAACGGGTAGCCAAATGTATAAACAGCAAGTAAGCCAAGTCCCGCTGATTGCATCGCGCTAAACAGTATAATGGCGGTTAACCTAAATGAGTTAAAAGATAGAACAACGGTGGCAAAAAGTAGTGTCACCACTAGCACTAGGTTTGACATCAAATTACCGACAGCTTCATTACGTTTTGCGCTTTCACCGCCGACCTCAATGCGATAGCCTCCCGGCAATGCAATAGCATCAAGCTTATCTTTAGCGCGGTTGAGTACCTCTTGTGGGAGTACACCGCTAGTGATGTAGGCTTCAATCGTGTTAACGCGTTGTCCATCTCTGCGCGGAATTGCGCCGCGGCTTACTTCAATTTTGTTGCTTGATATGGCCGACAACGGAATACCATTGCCATTGCCCGACACCAACATTAATCCAGATAGCTTGGTTTGCTCTTCGCGGGTACTGTCATGCAGCCTTACCCTGATAGGTAGAGATTCCGTTTGCTCTAGAATGCTGCCGCCATTTATTCCAGTGGTCGCCATTTCAACTTGCTTGGCGATATCGGTTAATGACAAGCCGCTCATCAGACTGGCATCTTCATTGACCTGTAACCAGACTTTAGGCGCGCCTGCACTTAAAGTGGCGCGAGTGTGGATAACGTCAGTAGTATCACTGAGCACTTTCCTGACTTGCTCACCAAGTAGTTTTAGTTGGTCGAGGTTAGGGCCAAAAATTCGCAACTCTACCGGAGCATTAAATGGCGGTCCTTGTTCAAGCTTTCTTACAATGACCTGAGCTTGTGGGAAATCAATATCGAGCGATTTTTGTAGCTGTGGAATAAGCTTATTTGCAGTATCAAAGTCACTGACTTTTACCATGGCTTGGGCGTAATGACTCGCCCCTTGTTGACGCTGCAGTAGATTGTAGTAAAAAGAGGGAGCGTTACCGCCAATCACCCAATCTATTCGGGTGATGCCATCAGTTTCTCTTAGGGCTTTATCCATCAGCTCCACCTGAATGCGAGTATTGTCGACACTGACATGGGGTGCTAAATAAACTTCTATTTGAAACATATCTCGATCTGACGGTGGAAAGAATTGTTCAGTCATCTTACCCGCGGCAATAAAGCCCATAACGGGGAGAATACCGATCACAACGGCTGATAGTAGCGGGCGAGACAGTGCAAAAGATAAACTGCGCCTAAAGGTATTGCTCATTAGTGGCAGCTTTATACCATGGTGGTACCAGCGCGTGCCTTTGCCATCAACACCAAAGCGACCCGCCAGTCCTGCAATGATGGTGTGTGAGATAATAAATGAGCCGAGTAGGGCGAACATTACAGAGATGGCAATACCACCCACAAACTCGCCGGCAGCGCCAGGCATTAACACAATCGGCGCGAAAGCTAGCATGGTGGTAATGGTGGAGCCCGCCAATGGTAGCCATAAATGTTGTAAGGTCTCTTTCACGGCGCGAATTCTATCTTGCCCTTGTTGGCGTCGTTGAGAAATAGCATCAACAATAACAATGGCGTTATCAACCATGATCCCAAGCGCGACAACTAAACCTGTGACTGACATCTGATGGATCGGTAAGCCGATATACTTCATGCAGGCGAGGGTGAATAGCGCGGTGAGTGGCAGTGATAGCGAGACAATAACGGCATTTCTGAGGCCAAGGGTTAACATCAGTACTGCAAGAATTATCACAAAGCCCAGTAGCAGGCTACCGACTAATCCGCTCAGTCTGTCTGTGGTGTAATGCTCTTGGTCAAATAACCATTCAATTTCAATATTGGCGGGGATCCCAGCTTGCATCTCATCGACAACAAGACGCACTTTTTCAAGCCAAAGATCGACGCGTGTATTGTTAAGCATACGCGCGGCAACCATCACTCCTTGTTGCTGTTCAATCAGTGCAATGCTGGTGGCTGGCATTTTCGGTTGCCTGCTAATACTAGCAATATCACCTAAACGGATGATTTGACCTGTACTGGTGACTTTTAACGGAACCTCTCTTACACGCGCCATGGAATCGAGCTCCCCTGACACCTCTACTAGGGCTCTAAAGTTATTATTGTTAATTTCCCCCGCGGCTACCTTTGCATCAGCATTATGTAAAATCTGCGCGATCTGTTTCGGACTTAGCTGGAGTTGGTTAACCTTATGGCCATCAAGCTGAACTAAAATTTCCTCTGTGGGCTGGCCATATAGTTTGACAAAATTGGTGCCATTTAACAGTCGGAGTCGGCTTTGAAGCTCTTTGGCATAACGATTTAGCATGTCGGTGCGCACAGCACCTTCGCCGCGCCAAGCTACGCCCAGAATCGCAGTATTGGCATAGCCAACTTTATCATCGAGAATGGCATTTTGTGCTGAGGTTGGTAGCAGACCTTTTGCATCTGAGATCATATCGCGGGCGCGTGACCAAACAGGTGCCGTCTCAAGCACACTGTCTTTAAGCTCAAGCTGAATTACCGAGATCCCCGGGCGAGATGTTGATTGAACTAGCTTTAACTCTTCTAGGCGGCGTAACTCACTTTCTAGTACTTCGGTGACTAACGCTTCAACGCGCTCCGCTGAGGCACCAGGATAGTGAGTGATTACAGAAGCGAAGCGGTTGGTGATATCGGGATCTTCCATACGCGGCAGGCTGGATATTGCGCCCAAGCCAGCCACTAATAACAGTGCGATGACCAAGCTGATTAAGCGGCCATTCTCTACTAATGCCTTAACCATCTTGACTACCTCGTTGCTAAGCTAGTTTGGCGGATCACGATTTGGCCTGCGACCAGCTTATGCAAGCCTTGGTCAACATATGACTCATTTTCGCTAATGGCACCGTTTATAAAGGCTTTGTCTTTTGCGGTATAGATGATCTCTACATCCCTGCGTTCAACTCTGTCGCGTTGTTTATCATCGTTGCTAATCACATAGATGTTCCATAAACCGCGAACGCCGTCAGTTAATGCCGAGATAGGCACCCAGTAACCGTCAGCTTCTATTGCGTGTTGGTAAGCAAGGTAACTCAGTTCACCATTGATGACGTCTGCATCTGCAGGCAGTGTCACTCGAAGCTCTACGGTACGGGTGACAGGATCTAACTCAGCGCCTATCCCGGCAATTGTCGCTTGGTAGAACTTATCTCTCACACGCAAACTAACCTTTTGGCCACTGTTTAAGCTATTTGATACCGCAACTGGAACGCCAATATAAGCCTGAACATTATTGTGTTCAATCAAGGTAAATACTGGGCTTCCTACTGCAATCACTTCACCAAGGTTATGGCGACGCTTACTAATGTTGCCACTGAAAGGAGCGATGAGATCTGACTTTTGTATTTTGAGCTGGTTGGCTTGGAATGAAGCGGCAAGGCGGCTTTTTGCGGCCAATAAACTATCGAGTTGACCTTGTTGCTCATCCAGTTGCTGCTCTGATGTGTAGCCTTGCTTTTTCAACTTTAAGCTTCTGTTTAAGGTTGCTGTGGCTAAATCTAAATCGGCTTTATTTTGTGCAAGACTGGCGTTTAGCTCATTCTCTTGTGCTTGTAATAATCGAGTGTCTAGCTGAGCCAGTAGTTGCCCTTGTACCACACTGTCGCCACTGTCGACCAAAAGTGCATTAATTTTTCCAGCTAACTCAAAACCCACTCCGGTGGTATTTCCCGCACGAATGGTGCCTGAAAATTCTTGCGAGTAAGGATAAGAGGATTCAGCTACTAATTCACTGGTACTAACGGATTGATAACTCGGCGTGTCTGTTGCTACCACAGGGGCGTCTTGGCATGCAGTTAGTATGCTAATAGCAGCTAAGCTTAAAACCAGACTACGACGAGTCAGAGCTCTTATAATATCCATTTTATAAAATCCGTTTGGGTTAAGTTAATGGTTAACACAGCGTAAAGGAAACGTTAAACTAGACTGTCTAGTCTATTTTGTAAGAACTAGACTGTCCAGTCCATTTTATGATTAAATGGCTTAACTGATATTTTTCAGCAGCCTAAAAAGAGCGTGAATGCCAATGAATACTCCAGTGATGAGCCGTAGTGAGCAAAAAAGAGATCAAATTTTGCTTGCTGCTAAAGAGCTTTTTTGTGAACAAGGCTTTCCAAATACCAGTATGGATGAAGTGGCAAAGCTTGCGGGTGTGTCTAAGCAAACTGTGTACTCCCACTTTGGTTGCAAGGATGATCTGTTCGTCGCTTCGATTGAATCTAAATGCATCATGCATGGCGTTAATGATGAGATGTTGGCAGACCCTTCAATGCCTGAAACCACCTTGGCTATGTTTGCTAAGCACTTCGGTGAGGTGATCACCAGTCCTGAAGCGATAACCGTGTTTAAAGCCTGTGTGTCGCAAGCAGATACCCATCCTGAGATCTCTAAACTATTTTACAGCGCCGGCCCTGAGAACATACTGGGCTTGTTAAGTGACTATTTTATTAAGGTGGCCGAATTAGGGGGTTACCAGTTTGATAATCCTCATCATTGTGCTGTTCGCTTTTGCTTATTGATGTTTGGTGAGATGCGAATGAAGCAGGAGCTCGGGCTCGATATTACTGAACTATTGGCTGATAGAGAGGAATATCTTAGTGGTAGCGTTGAAATGTTCTTAAGTGCTTATAAGATAAATTAAGTGTTAACTTTTCTTTCTGTTACAAAGTGATCCTATTTTCATTAACAAACGTAAGTTAGAGTCAGAATAACAATTAAAGATTGTCGCCTTTTCCGCTAATGGAGTTAGCATGCAAATAAAACCGATATTAATGACCTCAATGGTGGTCTCCACTATGGCGCTGTCGTCATATGCATATGCCAAACCCGGCAAACAATATTCACCGTTAAGCGTTAGCGTATCGAGAATTGCCACTGGAACTGCAGAGGTGGGTGAGCAAGGTAATGAATTACAGCGCGATCAGTGGATGTTTGATTTAAAGACCGGCATGCCACTGAATAAGCAGTGGATGATTGGCGCCAAGCTCGGTTACGACAACCTCGATTATGATTGGACATCTACCAGCATTGCAGGCCGACAGACTTGGGACAAGATTGAGCGTTACCGCGCAAGTGTGTCTTTGTCTTACCGCCCAGATGACCATTGGATGTTCATATTAGCGCCTAAGATCCAATACGCAGCATCGGACAACGCGTCACTGAGTAATGCGCAGAGCTATGGTGCATTTCTATCTGCAATGTACCGTTTTGGCTCCGGCAATATGATTGGTTTTGGTGTGGGCTACCTTAATGATATTGATGAGGTAAGAACGGTGCCGTTTATAGCCGTTAACTGGCAAATTACCGATAAGCTTAAATTAGGCAATCCGTTCTCTGCCGGGTTTAGTGGACCAGCAGGTCTTGAACTCAGTTATGCAATGAATCCTGATTGGGATTTTGGTGTAGGGACATCTAAAAGAACTAACCGCTTCTTGATTGCTGATGATGAAGAGACGGCGGAGATTGACGAGTGGGTGAGTTTTGCGCGAGTCGGTTGGAAGGTTAACTCATCATTTAGCGTTAACGGTTACGCTGGTTACTTCTTTAATGGCGAACTTGAATTGAATCCGCAAAACAGTAAAGAAGAGATTGAAAGCCAAGGCGCATTGGCCTTGGATCTCACTTACAAATTCTAAGCCAGTTTTGCTTAAAAGGTATTACTTGCCCAACATCGCTTTCTTTAAGCTTTTTTGGGCGGGTGCATCACCTAACCATATGTTTAACAATGCTTGACGAAATGCTTCGCTCTTGATGGTTGCTTGAGCGACCCCATTTTTATATGCGGTAACACCAAGCGCCTTACTTGCTAATAAGGTGAACTGATCGCCCTCGACAATTTCGTCGCTGAATAATCCCATAAATTGATCTATCTGCCCCTGGATTGGTGTGGTATTACCATCAGTTGCATCATCAAAACCTTCGTTAATCGCATCTGCCATTTTTTCAGCGGTGATCATCCCTGAAGTAATGTTCAACCTAACGGCTGCATTGTCAGCCGATAAAACGGCAGCGGTGTTATCGAGAGTTTGAGGAAGGTATAAACTGCCTACATAGAGGTCGATAAAAAACTTACTACGAACGCCAGCGCCATTGAGTACTAAGTTTTGCTCGTTCAGAGTCACAGTGTCATTAAGTTGAACACCAGATACCTCTTTAGCTTGCAAGGTAAACGGGAGTAGTAGCGCTGTAGCAAGCGCCAGTTTTGAAAGTAATGTCATAATAACCTCAAATCGATGCGTTTTATCCGCGGTTGCCTAGTTTGTACTGACCGCTCTGCAAAAACATAATTGCTTGTTTTTGTTTCGGTGAAATAAGCAGTGGACCATCATCAAAAAACAGGAAGCACTTCCAGTTCCTGACAAATACATCCCAACGGGTTTCAATAACTTGGTATTTCTCATAGCAAAAATAGACTTTAGCGCTATCTTGCCAATCTATATGCAGCGCTATCGGCTCTGGAAGAGCGGCTTCTTCACTGTCCCAGGCACTTTGCCAATGCTCTGTATCTGTCCAAGCACTATCTTTAGCTGCCCAATCGCCTTTACCAAATTGTTCTGCATAGCTGCTTTTATTGCTTATCCACTTATTCCAAACTTCCATAGACGCTTTTTGAGATAGTGGCTTAATCAGCGCTTTATCTTCATCGGTAACAGGTAAGTCTTTGTGGTTGAAAATCCACTTACGTTTGTATTGTGCTAACGGAATATAGGTGTCTGACACACGGCCTCTCTGTTGAATTTATTTTGCTAAACATGCAGTGCCCGACATTATATACGCAAACTAACTCTAGGGGCATATAGCGGCTTGTTTTTTAATTGCGATAATGAGCTCAGGCGAACAATGAAAAATCGTTATTCGGTATGGATATTGTTTCCGTATAAAAATGCCAAAGAAGCATAAATAATCGATTAACATCATAATTTACAAGGGTATTAACCCTAACAGTCAGCAGCTAAATACTCTGCTAAAGCAGACTATTTAGCCCAAGTTTAGCGTAAGTTCCTTTCAAATCTCATTTTGACTTTATAAAGGGCTCATTTTTTTACATTTGCCACTGTTGGTCTACTTTTTTGGTGACACAAGTTACAATACTGCATTATTGGATACAATGTGCAAGATGGCGTTCTGTTGTATTGCACATTATTCTTTTGCTTTCCATGTACTTCTATTTGCATGAAAATCAATTGATTAAAAAGGGATAATTAAAAATACGTCTATGACACTAAAATACAAATTACTATATTCGTTTATTGTATTGGGGATGGTTCCCGCTGCCATCATTGCATTTTTTGCTTTGTATATCGCCAGCAGTAGTATTGAAGAGCAAGCTTACGATCAGTTAACTTCAATGAGAGAGATTAAGAAAAACCAATTGGAAGAATACTTCCTGCAAACTCAGAAAGATCTCTCTTTAATTAACACCGTATGGTCAGATAACTTAAAGCTCGATTCGGAGCTGAGGCCAGAGCTATTAGCCCAGCTTAAACATGATTTTTTTAAGTCTTTTATCAAAGAGTTTAACTATTACGATCTATTTATTATTGATGAAGCTGGCGAGATATTTTATAGCGTCGCAAAAGAAGCTGATTACAAAACAAATTTAAAGTCTGGACCTTATAACAACTCAGGTTTAGGGCGACTATTCCAAAAAGTCGGTATGAGTCAGCAGGTAGAAATAGAAGATTTTGCGCCTTATGCCCCCAGCAATAATGAACCTGCGAGCTTTATCGCCGAACCTATTAAGGTTAACGGTAAAGTCATAGGGGTGATTGCTCTGCAATTATCAATTGAAAAAATAAACCAAATCATGCAATTCCGTCAGGGAATGGGCGATACCGGTGAAACCTATCTTGTTGGTAGTGATTTTAAGATGCGTTCAGACTCTTTCTTAGATCCTATCGGACACTCTGTTGTTGCAAGTTTCGCCGGAAACGTCCGAAATAATGGCGTTCAAACAGAAGCGGTAAGCGCAGGTTTTAGAGGTGAATCGAGTACAGATATCATTATCGACTATAACGGTAACCCAGTTTTATCATCTTATACCCCTGTGGAGTTTCTGGGTTTATCTTGGGTGTTACTGGCAGAGATTGATGAGTCTGAAGCCTTTGCAGCTTTAAATTACCTGCAAACAATTATCACTATTATCTGTTTATTAACGGTTGCCGGGATCATTTTGGTGACCTTTTTTATTGCAAAATCAATACTTAAACCAATAGGTGGCGAGCCTGCAGAGATGGAATCATTAACCCGCAAGATAGCCGAGGGTGACTTGACGACTCACTTCGATAGCAGCTCTAACCATACTGGCGTATACGCGTCTATGGTTTCAATGACGCAGAGCTTGACTCGCATGATGGGAGCTTTGACTCATGTAACCTCAGAGTTATCAAGTGCAGCCGAACAAACCAGTAGCACCAGTGTGCAAGCTAGTGCTAGCTTACAAGAGCAGCAAGCGAGCATTGAAACAGTCTCATCAGCTATGTATGAAATGTCAGAAACTATCGAAAGTGTTTCTGAAAATGCCCGTTCAGTGGCTGACTTGTCAAATAACGCCACAGAGACATCAAAGCTTGCCAGCCACAATGTCAGCAATACGATTGAAGAGCTACATGAGCTGGTTGATGAGGTGGGAACCGCCACAGAAGTCATTGCAGAGATTGAATCAAAAAGCCAAGGTATCGGCTCTATTTTAGAGGTCATCCGAGGGATCTCTGAGCAAACTAATTTATTAGCCCTTAACGCAGCGATTGAAGCTGCTAGAGCAGGAGAACAGGGACGAGGCTTTGCGGTTGTTGCCGATGAAGTTCGTCAATTGGCGCAGAAAACACAGCTATCTACCGCGGATATCGAAGAGATGATTGCGCAACTCCAGTTAGATACACAAAATGCTGTCACGGTGATGAAGCAGAGCAGCGAGCATACTCAAAAGACGATTCAAGCTGCCGCTAGCAGCAAAGAGTCTATCCAGCTTGCAATGGAAGAGATGCTAAGTATCTCAGCCAATGCAGAGCAGATAGCAACGGCCACGGGCCAACAATCGTTAGCGGCCCAAGAGATAAGCCAAAGTATCACAGCAATTAATGATACTGCGGCGCAAAATGCAGCGGGTTCTGAACAGGTCGCTGCCGCGAGCGAACATATAGAACAATTGTCGCAGCAACTGAGTTCGTTAAGTGCGCAATTTAAAATCAACAGTTAGCCAAGGGTAACGGCTATTGTTGACGTTTAAAAATAAAGCACTACCCACAGTAAAGAAACCACAATAAAGTGCCAGCCATACAGTGGCACTTTATTGATGATTGCTATCGTTTTAGCAATCATCAGTTCAGTCAATCATCCTTTGTCGTTCGTTTATTATTCACCTGTTTGTTGGCGCACAGTTTTTATACTTAACGCACTCATTTCATTACTATTCATTGCAATTCTTTAGGAGGTGTATTACTTTGCCAACATAAAACTAAAGAGGGACTTTTTGTGTCGTTACTAAGGACAGTTTGGCTATATTGCCTGCTCATTTTTTTACTCTGGGGTTGTGCGGTCGATAAAAGGCCTGATCAATACACCAGCGCTATTACTGTAAGTGGATCTTTATCTGCTCATGCCAGTCACCTTTCCCAATACAAGGACTTACAAAAAGCGCTAAAGTATCGAAATTTGAGCGTAACTGATGCGGGTGAAGTATTACCTATTAATCAGAGCGTTTGTAATGCTGCGCTTTTCTATCGCGTCACTCAAACCAATCTTCCTCAGTACATAGGCAAGCATCAAGATCTATTATCTGGTTTCTATATCGATGTTGCGCAAGTTAATCGTAGTTGGCTGGTGGTGGATACCGATAATGACTTTTCGGCAGTCAACAACCAACAACAACTGACAGATATCGCTGCAAGCTTAACGCCCAAAATGATGCGCCAAGATGTCATCATTATTCGGCCAGCCCCCGGTTTAGATAGCGCCAGTTTGATTGACTTAGCACAGACCGCTAAAACGCTTTTTCTAGGTCATAGACTGCAATTTATCGTCGATAAACAGCACTTTGCATTAATGAATAATTTGGTTGTTGAGCCACTATCCACAGCGGCGTCGCAATCCCATGCCTTCATAGCAGCGACTGAGAAAACCTCTGATGCGCGTAAGCGTATGATTATGACCATGGACAGCTTTGACGTTGCAGACCCTATCGCCATCGTCGTCGACTCGCAGCCGTTAACAGCCTGCATGCAAGCTAACAAGCATGCCATTTTGTCACCAACACAAAGCGTGACAGCAGCGCCGTTGAAAGTGGATGCGGTTTTACTTGCGAGCGTATTACCATCTAATGCTGATTTTAACCGCCTACCGGAGCAGCAACAGCTGCTCAGCCAAGGGCAATATCTGAGCATTAATAACCAGCAACTAAGTTACCGTGTACATGACAAACTGCCGAATAATCGCTGTAGTTTGCTAAAGAAAGGCGATGAAGATTATCAGTACTGCATAGATAGACAACAAGATGGCGAAACAGTCACCACGACGAAAAAATACATTATGAAGAAACAGAAATGAAGCAAAGTAAGTTTTTAAATCATGCAAAAATCTGGATGTTGCTCGGTCTATTTATCGTTTATGTCTGTTTAGAGTTATCGCTAAACATCTTATTGATTGATATGTATGCGCAGCCGATCCAAGCTGTTTTTGGGGAGCATCTAATTACGGCAGAGCGGCTAGAGTTGTTTGGTCGAACCCTGTCTGGATTTGGTTTAGCATTGGCGGTGGCCACTTTTATTCCAGCCAAACAGTTTAATTTACTTATTCGTGATAAAAGCCAGAAAGTAATCGCAAATACAGCATTAACACCTAAAACTGCTCGGCTTATAAATGGAGTTTTTCGTCCGCTATTGCTTGTGGTTGTTTGGGCATTAATTATCCCTTGCTTGCGGATTGCGGTCGATGGTGTTGTCGATACAACTTCAAATGAGAAGAAACTGGGCGCAGTGCGGGCCATTGTTTATAAAGAAGCGTACTTAGCTGAAACCGTTGCTATTGAAGGATTCCCGCAATTTGATGAGATTGTTAGCGACCCGAAACGTAGAGATTTGATGGTGGCGCTTATTCCATCTTTGGCTTATTTTTCTAGCGGATTTAATCAGCTGATTGAATCCAACTTAGAGAACATGGCTGATCAGTTCTTACTTAATCGCCAAGAAGAGTATTTCATTAAAGACGCTATTCCTCGAATTAGGCAGTTTGACCGCACCTATAAGCAGGAGTTGGCAAGTTACCAAAAGGCGAGTAAAGGTTACCTTGAGGCGCTAAAGAAAGAGAATAATTACTCGTTGATTGAGCGAGAGCGAGTTACTTTACAGAATAAAGCCAACGATAAAATAAATAACCATTGGAAAAGCTATTCACAGGCGTTGCTAGATGCCGATAACTATAAAAAAGAGGTCGCAGAGGACTCTACTAACGCGATTAGAAAGGGTTATAGCTCAGTCAAAGATGATTATTTTAGCTCAAACTGTAATTCAGCATGCCGTCGGCAACTTAAAGTCGATTTTGCACAATACCTGACGACGCTTAAATACGACACGGGAGAATCGTTTGGCGTTTATTTAACAGCTGACGATATCACCGTTGCCAAGATGCTTAAGTCCAAGTATTACCTCATGGCAATGTTTGAACGTGGCCGGATCAACTATATTCACCGCGTATACGGTATTCCAGAAGAGATGGAGTATGAGGAGTACAATCGGTCATCTCGGGCATTAAAAATCGCAGTCTCTCAATTTAAAGAACAGGGCGTTAAGGTTGCTGATAACTGGAGTTTTAATGATGAAAGAGCCTTGCATCAGGCGATTGAAACTAAGTACAAGGGCCGTGCTAAAGCGCTTTGGGCTGAGTACCGTAAAAACTCTCGCTTTGCAGTGGCTAAACCTCGTTTAGATCGAGTGGGTTTTGCTCGTTTGCCACAAGTAACCCAATACGCCCAGAAAACCCTTGGGAGTTACTATTTAGCAGAATTTAGCCCCAGTATTTCTGAGAGTAAATATAAGAAATTATGGCTCAACAAACAGGACAACATCTCCTTTATTAAAATGGTGACCTCTACAGCGGCCACTGCGGCATTTTCGCCTGGAGGGAGCATGTTCATGCTAGGAAAAGATGCCGTTAAGCTAGCGGTTATCCCACCTATGAGTATAGCTGCGAGCTTATTAGCCATATTTTTGCTGTTTATTAAGCTTGCGGTGTATTTATGGCCTAAGAATAAGGGGTATTTAACGCTGGCAATGCTTGCCGGTATACTGGCATTTGCCTTGCCTGTAGGCGCCTCTATCGCGAACAAAAATGCTTATCACACTATGATGGGCAATTTTGCAAAAGCATTCAGTACGGTTGACCCTTTCGATAAGTTTTTCACTATCGGCTTTGGTTATGTACTTGATATTGAAAATGGCATTTTCCAAACCTACCGTGATGTTAAGGTTGTTAGGTTAGTCGGTAAAGTCATTAAATATCAGCCACCGTCTCAAGCAGACAACACTGAAGGTGCGCCAACTGAGGTTATCACTGATCATGACGAGCATCTATTAAGAAGCTATGATGATTTTGCCTATAACTGGCTAGTATTCTTACCTAAAAGTCTCGGGCTCGGTGAGGTGATTAAACCTTTCGACACGAATATTACCGTGCTTAAACAAGACATGAATGTTGGTGCGTATTTGGGCGTACGGCTTGAAAATGAGAAAGTGGCTGCAGTGAATATGCCTAACTTCATGCAAAATTCCGATATTGGTTTACTAGCGGATCAAAAGTTTTTCTATAAACCTGATGTCAAAGGGTTGGTTGAAGAGTTCTCCTCTAACTATGACGATCCACAATATTGGTTACAACTGAGCCAAGGCAATATCGGTAAACAATCATTAATGCAGAAGCTTGAATTGAATATGGCTGCTTACCTCAATAGTAATGCATCCACTTTAGCACTGCTCAATACCCTAAATAAGAAAGGGCAGAATAACTTGATTTTGCTTGAATTAGAGCGCAATAAAAAATACCGCTGCTTTGTGCTCGGTGTTGTTGATGCACAGATGATCAGTGACTCTATTAATGTCAATTTCTTCGATTACCAAGAGCTTCCTAAATGTAAGGCTGTCCTATGATAAAAAGTATTTCTAATAAGATTATAGAGTGGCTGACAAAGAATTTAGTGCTGCTGTTTATGGTCGGTGTTTTATTTGCCTGCATTCAATTTTTTAATGCGCGAGAGCACCAAGCAATCAGCGAAGCCGCAAAGCAAGCTGAAATGATAAAAATTAAACTTTCAATGATTACGGAATAATAACTATGACAACGGAAACTAAGAGCAAGCGCTTCTCTTTTGAATTTGATGTGTTTAGCCTGATCACGCTAGCTGCCGTTTTATATCTAGCCTACAGCGCTCACATGACTAATATGAAAAATGCCGAAAAGCTAAATGGCCTACTGAGTAAGTATGAACAAACTCTTGATGCGGCGATTGCCAATGACAAAGTGACCTTGGATCGCTACCAAAAGAATGTCAAAAAGGCGGTGCAGTCACTGTCGCCTAAAGAGAAAGAACTAATGCTGGCATTGCTTGAAATCGATAGAAAGAAAAATACTCTGTAACGACGTTTATCTAGCTAGTCTCTACTGGCTTTAATCGTTCCAATAGCGATTATCCCTATAGAGAATAAAACCTCCACTTGGAGGTTTTTTTATAGGTAAATATCAAGCTTGAGATCTTTACTCTATTTGGCGGATATAGTGTTAAGTTTAGTCGCTTTGACTGAAAAATGGCTGGAAGGTAGCTAAAGATGAAAGTAAGGCAATAGACGAAATAGCTAACAGGAATTACATACGGTAGTGAAAGACTAACATTTACTATTTTGTAATCGCATATACAAAAGCTTGTATATGGTCTCCCCACAGGCGAGGATTGGCGACATTAACCAAAATTGATGAAAGTTAATGAATCTTTATTTATCAATATCTTACATGAGTATTTTGATTTTTGACTTTAATCAAAATTACTGTAAATTGATAAAAACTATCTCCTATGGCGGCACATAGGCGGCACAGGATTCGAGGTTAAGTCTTTATGGATAAAGAAATTAGTTTCACAAAACGTTGTTTCGAGCAGTTAGAGCCTCTTGAAAAAAGATATAGAATTCAAGATGCTAATCAAAGAGACTCTGTAAAAGGGCTCATTCTTGAGATAATGCCCTCTGGCAGCAAGTTTTTTCGCTTTCGCCGCAAGCGATTAGGGCGGGACGTTTCAGTGACCTTTGGTGAGTTTCCTAACCTCACAATTGAGAACGCCAGAAAACTGGCCAAACAAACTGCGGTAGAGCTTTCAGAGGGAGTTAACCCTAACGAGGCTAAGCGTAAACAAAAACGAGAAGCTGAATTAGAACGCGAGCTGTCTATGACGGTTCAAGAGCTTTTCGATGTGTTTGAGGTCGAGTTTCAGTTAAAGGTTAAGACTAATGAACGGCGACCAAAATCCCTACGTGATATTCAGTCACTCTGGAAAGCCCATCTTCAACCTAGAGTTGCCGATCTGCAAGTTGGCGACATAAGCCCACTCGATGCAAATAACCTACTAAAAAAAATCCTCATTAGTAAATCGGTGCCAATCCGCAATAAATGTCTGTCGTTAATGAAGTCGATGTTTAACGAGCAAGAACTCAATCCCTTTGCCAAGATCAAAAAACTCGCAGATGTAAAACGCGAACGTGTGCTGAGCAAGCTTGAAGTTAAAAATCTGCTCGAAGCCCTCAACCATGAAGAGCAGATCTATCAAGATGTGATTAAATTGCTACTGTTGACTGGTCAACGTAAAAGCTGTGTATTCAGTATGGAGTGGCGCGAAGTGGATCATGAGCGCGGTGTTTGGATAATTCCAACCAGTAAAATGAAAGCCAAAAGACCTCATGCTGGTAAGCGTCCGGTAAAC
>NZ_JBFRMK010000218.1:0-27481 GCF_041470405.1 Shewanella sp. 10N.286.45.A1 | reverse complement strand
CCTTGATTAGCATAGAGATGACCGAGATTAGTTCTAGCAAAGCCTCGATCGCCATTAAATTTCAATATTTCTATATATTCGGCCAAGGGTGACTGCAATTGCAGCTGCTGTTCAGCGCTCAACTCTGGCCAGAATCCCGCCAAAGCGCCAGCAGCTTGGCTACGCACCATAAGTACCTTGTCGTTGAGTAAAGGTGCAAGCATCCGCCATCTGTCAGCTATGGGGTAGGGGGCGCTACCTTGAATAGTGGCAAACCTAAGCATGGCTTCATCATTACGGGTAGCTCTTGCAACTGCGACTACGCCGTTACGGCCGGGATACCGCTGTAAACGCTCAATGGCAGCGGCACGAATAATTGCCGGTTGGCTATTATCTTGGCCTATATAAGATAATTGGTCGCCTGCAGTAGGAAGACCAGCTCTAGTGCCAGCAAATGCACTACTAAAATGTTTCGCATCATATTGGTTCAACGATGGATACCATTTTGCAGTTTTATCCGCAGCCCATGCAATATCTTTATCTTGATGGCATTGGTTACAAGCATTTGGGGTACCAATTCTAAGTGAATTGCCTGGGTTGGGGACACTAAAGCTATGATCACGCCTTTTATCAATCTGCATATAGGTTGTTTGCGGCATATGACAATTAACGCATTGGGCACCGCTACTGTTTGATGGATGTTGATGGTGTTCGCTGGTGTCGAATTTTTCAGGGCTGTGGCATTGACTACAAAGTGCATTTTCGGGTAGCACTAACTTCGTCGAGTGAGGGTTATGGCAATTACTACAAACTACACCATTATGGTGCATTTTTGATTGTAGGAAGGAGCCATAAACATAGTCTTCGTCGTACACTTGGCCATCATCATAATAGCGATCTTGGCTGATTAGGTTTAACTGGTAGCGATCTCCAAAATCACTATCAACTAGTGGATTTGTATCGCTTATTTGTAAACGACGGCTATGACATTGTGCACAAGTCTGCAATTGGTTGCTGTGCGTTTTGTTGACGGGTGTTGCAGTATCGCTACTGTTAGTTGTTTCTTGCCCTTTCGTTTGCCAAGTCCATGTCGAGACCGGCTTAGTTAAGTCTCTGTTGAAACCTTTTTTCGCCTCTTTTTTATTACTGCTAGTGTCTTTATTTGCTGCCCAGGATAGGTGCTTACTCGCCGCACCATGGCAGGCTTCGCAGCCGACATTGATTTCTGAAAATGTAGTATTGAAACGATTTTTTTCAAAATCATAGTTCTTTTTGACATTGGTTGAGTGGCAATCTGCGCACATAAAGTTCCAATTTTGACCGACATTTTGCCAGAAAAAATCATCATGCTTAGCACTGTTGTCAGGATAGAGGTGGAACCATTTTTGACCCCCTTCACTGCTAGGGCGGTTGTCCCAGGCAAACGGGATTAGCTGGACTCGTCCATCTTCAAATTCGACCATGTATTGCTGCAATGGATCGATACCAAAGGTGTAGCTTATTTTAAAATCATTAAACTGACCGCTGCTATCTTCGATGTTTACCCAGTATTCATCACCTTTACGAAAAAAACGGTTTTGTTTACCCAAGTAACTCAAGCTTGTATCAAAGTCAGCAGCAACTGATGATGTTGTCGCATGTTTCATTGCCATATCGTGATTAGAACCAGTCCATTGTTCAAATTCTGCTTGATGGCATTGCTGACATGCAAAAGAGCCAACAAATTCAGTAGCTACCGTTGGCGGAGTTGCCAATAGTCCTGTTAGTAAGAGGCCTATTAAGCAGCTTTGGTGCTGCCATTGAGTGACTACTAATTTTTGTAAGCGTTTAATAATAATGTCCCTTTTAAATATTTCCGTTTCTAAATGTAGCTTTTAGACCAACCCATGAGAAAGTGCATATTGGATAAGCTCTGCACTAGATTTAGCATCTATTAGCTTCATGATTGAGTACTTGTGAAATTCAACAGTTCGTGGAGAGATAAACAGTTCATCAGCGACCTGTTTTGCTGACTTTCCTTGTGCTAATAATCGCAATACACTCAGTTGCCTTGCTGAAAGACTCGGCGCTGTATCTTCCACTTGCACTGACTTAGATAAGTATTGGTTTCCTGCTAATACACTATTAACTGCATCAACTAGATCATCAGTTGCTTCATGCTTTAGCACATAGCCTAATGCGCCGGCTGCGATGGCGCCTTCGGCATACTCTTGTTCGTCATGCATGGTAAGGCAGATAACGCGTAGATCTTTTTTGATCCGCTTCAATGCTGCTACAGCTGCGATACCTGTCATTCCTGGCATGCTTATATCAGTGATAACTAGTTCAGGATCATGTTGCTTAACAAGCTCAATCAACTCTTCGCCATCTTTAGCAATCGCCAATATCTCATGCTCTGCTTTTAATAGACCGGCAATCCCTTGAGCAACAATCAAATGGTCGTCTGCGATAATTATTCTACTCATAGTGTTCCTCTATTGCTGGAATGGTAATGTTGACTTCAAAGCCACCTTCATCAGGACTGACAAATTCAGCATCGCCATGTAATAGTTGTGCGCGCTCTCTAATGCTTACTAAACCTATACTCCCTTTGCTCTTTTCAAGCGTGTCACAGCATCCAATCCCATCGTCTAATATTTGCAGTTTGAGTTGATTATTGGTTATCTCAATTGACACAAAGACCGCTGAAGCGTGAGAGTGCTTAATGACATTATTCAATGACTCTTGCAAAATTCGATAAAGGTTCAGTGATACCTCTTTTTTGAGTGGGGGGATCTCACCAAACATAGTTTGTAACTCTAATGCTTTAACCCCTGCAATACGTCTAGCTTCAGACTTTAACGCAGCAATCAGCCCAAGATCTTCTAGCATTGCAGGGTGTAATGACCGCGACAACGCCTGCATATCTTTAGCTATTTGCTGAATATTAATATGCAGCTCTTTAGCTTCGGGTTTCACACTCTCTCGTACGATGCCAAATACGTTATTTGCTTTAATGGTTAACAGTGCCAACCGTTGGGAGAAATTGTCATGTAATTCGCGAGATAGAATGCGGCGTTCGGTTTCTTGGTTTTCCATTAAATGTCGGGAAAGTGACTCGAGTTCCTTATTCTGGTTTTGTAACGATAACCAAAAATGATAACGCTCGTAGGAAGCCGCTAACACTTGTCCAAGTGTTTTTATACGCTCTAGTAGTACAGGGCACCAATCATCATGTTCTTTATATCTACTGCAGGCGATAGCGCCCCATATTCGATCTTTCACTTTAATAGGGATCACCGCATGAGCTATGACGCCTTGCATATTGACCAGGCTTACCTCGTGTTCGGTAAACAACTCATCGATGGGACCAGAATGAAGAATCATCTCACCCAGTGATATCTTGTCTAAATAAGGACTGCTAAAGCCTTCGCTAACGATTGTGGTCGGCTTGTACTTTGGGGCTGCGACAGAATATGCGCCTTGAAATTGTTTATCTTTGGTGATTCTTAGCAATGACATACGCTGGACGTTCGCGAGAGGCAAGTACTGCGTAAGGCCTGAGCAAATAACCTCTGGAATATTAGCAGTCTCTTCTTCCAATAAACGATTGGATATATCAGCGAAAAAATGCTCTGCAGTTGAGATTGGTTCTACACCCATGCGTTGTGCCTTGTTAATCATCGTAAACGAATTATGTCGATTGCTTATAAATAACGTTTTTCAATGACTTTCGCTACTAAAACATAACATTGGGGCAAATAACAGGGGTTATTACTAGCTTTCGAATTTGATTTTATGTCCATGAAGTTACGTTGAGTTGATGTTACTCCCAAATTATCAAAACAATATAACGATTGTAGGTGGAACAAGTATTTCTTCGAGGTTTTTTTTATGAGGTTTAGACGTTTAATGTCGGCATCGTTTTAGTGTCACCGTTTTATAAAAAATGATTTTTATAAACAGTAAATAAAAAGATCTAATCAAGGGGAATGAAATGTCCAAACAACTTTCTAAAGTCGCATTAGGTGTAGGGCTGCTCGCAACAGCCTCTTCTGCTATGGCTGCTACCGATCCTGAGCGTCCAAATATTTTAGTTATCTGGGGTGATGATATTGGTTATTACAATATCAGTGCTTACAACCAGGGGATGATGGGCTACCAAACACCTAACCTAGACCGTATTGCTAATGAAGGTGCACTGTTTACCGATCATTACGCTCAGCAGAGCTGTACTGCAGGGCGAGCATCATTTATTACCGGAGAGCATCCTTTCCGTACTGGTTTATTGACAATTGGAATGCCAGGTTCAGACAGTGGCATTCCCGATTGGGCACCTACAATTGCAGACTTGCTAAAAGATAAAGGCTACACAACCGGTCAATTTGGCAAAAACCACTTGGGTGATCAGGACAAGCATCTGCCAACTGCACATGGTTTTGATGAGTTCTTTGGCAACTTATATCACTTAAATGCAGAAGAAGAGCCAGAAACATACTATTACCCAAAAGATCCTGAGTTTAAAAAGAAGTATGGTCCACGAGGAGTTATACATTCCTATGCTGACGGACGTATTGAAGATACTGGTCCTATGACGCGTAAGCGCATGGAAACTGCTGATGAAGAGTTTGTCGGTGCATCAATTAAATTCATGACAAAAGCCGTGAAGGCTGAAAAGCCATTTTTCGCTTGGGTAAATGCATCAAGAATGCACGTACACACGCGTTTGCAAGAGAAGTACGATGGTATTACAGGTATTGGATTGTACCCAGACGGTATGGTAGAGCATGACGATCATGTCGGTTTACTACTTGATACCTTAGATGATTTGAAAATAGCTGATAATACAATTGTGGTTTATTCAACCGATAACGGTGCAGAGAAATTCACTTGGCCTGACGGCGGTACTTCACCATTTCATGGCGAAAAGGGCACGACATTTGAAGGTGGAATGCGTGTTCCACAACTTGTTCGCTGGCCTGGTGTGATTGAGCCTGGTACTAAGATTAATGCCATGATGTCTCACGAAGATTGGATGCCAACGCTGCTTGCTGCAACAGGTGAAGATAATTTAGTTGAAGATCTTAAGAAAGGAAGAAACTTTAATGGTAAAGATTGGCGTGTACATTTAGATGGCAGCAACTTCCTACCTTTCTTCAAAGGTGAAGTTGAAAAGGGTCCTCGTACGAGTAAAATTTACTTTAGTGCAAATGGCGAGTTAAATGCTGTGCGTTGGAATGACTGGAAAGCTTCGTTTGCGATGATGGATGGTGATATGCAATCAGCAGTTCGTAACGTACCTGCATGGGCATCTTTGACTAATCTGCGTGCTGATCCATTCGAGGTGGCTGCTAAAGAATCTGGCATGTATGTACGCTGGATGATTGATAACATGTGGTTGTTTGTACCTATGTCACAAGAAGTTGGAAAGTTCCTTAATACCATTGAAGATTATCCGTTCCAACCAGGTTCAGGCTTTAGTGCAGCAGGGATTAACTACAATACTCTCAAATTACAAAAAGTGCTTAAGCAGGTTGAAGCACAGCAGTAATTGATAACGTCACTCACGTTTACTCACTAAAGCTCCGATTGGTGTCTTACCGTTAGGAGCTTTAGTTTTCTCGCCTATTTTCCCCACTCCATCAGAGGCTGTTATGAACAAAATAATGTTACTCGTTTCCCTGTTCCTGCTACAAGGCTGTGCTTTGAATTCAAATATCGATAATGAGCTTAAGGATAAGTTGCTAAGCGGGATGGTACTGGTAAAGGGAGGTAGCTTTGAGATGGGCGGAACATGTGTAGAACAACCTAAATGTGTACATCCCAGACGAACTGTGACACTTGATGATTTTTATATCGGTAAATTTGAAGTGACACAAGGGCTATTTGATTCGGTATTAGGCAGCAGTAATTCGTACTTTCAAGGGGAAAATTATCCAGTCAATAATTTGAGCTGGCAACAAGCAAAGTATTTTATAACAAAGCTTAACTTAAAGACGGGCCTTGAATTTAGACTACCGACTGAAGCTGAATGGGAATTTGCTGCAAAAGGCGGTATTCACAGTGAAAATTATACATATAGTGGTTCAAATATTCTTGAAGATGTCGGCTGGTTTGTTAAAAATTCGAATAATCAAGCGCATCCAGTGGGCTTAAAGCAAGCTAATGAGCTTGGAATCTATGATATGACGGGCAACGTAGGTGAGATGACCGAAGATGCCTACGATGCCGAATACTACCAATATGGGCCTAAACTCAATCCAGTTAACGCATTAGATTCAAAACACCACCTAGCATACAAGTCTGTAAGGGGCGGAAGTTTTGCCTATGATAGCAATGAGTCAGAAAATTTTAGGCGAGACTCTGCCAGCCAAAGTGCAGTGATGCCCGATATAGGATTACGGCTGGTTCTTTCTAAATAATACCGCTATATAAAATTGATTTAACGCCGCTTATTAACGGCATTTTTGTTTGATTTAACGGCATGATTTTAAGAATTAATAGGTAAAACTAGCAATTTTTCGAGTCTTATTTGTTGCCATTAATGATGATAATTGGCCTAACAAAATGACTTTCTTCTATTCGAGATTATCTAATGAAATTTTTACTTAAGCCGTTAGCGATTAGCATAGCGCTCGTATCTACGCCAACTCTCGCTGCTGGTACCGTTTTGGGTGAGCTAGGTAGCCTCAATGCAAGTACTGCAGGAGCCGGCAGTGCTGCAATATCAGAAGGTGCAGAAAGCGCCTATTCAAATCCAGCTGCCATGAGCTTAGTAAAAAAGTCGACGCTTACAGGTAGTTTGCAAGCATTTGACCTCAATATGGATTATACCGACAATGGCTCTTCAGGTCGTTTTGGTAATGGTACCGACGGTGGCAATGCCGGCAGTGTTACCCCTTTAGGTTCTGTATACTGGGTAAATCCAATCAGCGATAAATGGGCTTTCGGTTTAGCACTCGCTTCCCAAGGGGGCTCATCTGTTGACTATGGTGATGATTGGCGAGGGGCTAGCCTTATTAGTTCTGTAGATCTAGTCACAGTACAAGTTAATGCTTCTGTATCTTATAAAGTAAATGAGCAGTGGGCGGTTGGTTTAGGCCTCGTATCTGAATATGCCTCATTGCTACAAACTCAACAATTTACGACTAATATCAGCTCGGAATATGAAGCGGGATCAATGGAGTTTGGTGTTAACTTAGGGCTGCACTACACCATTAGTGAAGGCAATATGATTGGGCTATCTGTCCGCTCAGGCCTAGACCATACTTTAGAAGGTGACTTTAAGCTTGATAGAAATGGCAATGCAGAAATATACGATGCCAGCCTTGGTTTGGTGTCCCCTACAATTGTAAAGCTCAGTGGTTACCACAGTCTAAATGACGAGCTTGCGCTATTGTGGTCATTAGATTGGCAGGATTGGAGCAAGAATCAATCAAGTGTGTTAATCCTTGATGATTCAGGTCGACAAGCGAATGTTGATAGAAACTGGAAAGATACCTATAGCGCATCTCTAGGTATGCATTATCAGCTAACAAATCAATGGCGTTTAGAGTTCGGCGTTGGCTATGAGTCATCCCCATTAAGTGGCTCAGAGGCTAACAGTTATAATCAATACCCTGATCTGCCTGTTGATGACATTATCCGCATAGGTACTGGCGCAACGTATCAGGCAACAGAAGACTTCTCCATCAATTTCTTTATTGAATACATTGATTTGGGAGCACCTGAGATCAACTATGATGCGGCTGGTATTGGTACTCTTTCTGGTAGCTATAACAATGATGCTGCTATCGCTGGTATTACGATGAACTGGCAGTTCTAATAACAAATAAGGACTGGATTTTTGACATTACTGCATAATAGTAAATTGTGCAGTAATGCACATAGCAGTGTAGAAAATTACCGTCGTTAGTCAAAAAGCTTTACAGTAACTAATGAGCTTAGCCTTTGTCGGCTAAGCTTTTTTGTATTACGTCCCTAAAAAAATGCTTAGGTAATGAGCGGTAATAATGGGTGTAGGTGCTAAAAAGGTAATTTTATATGCGCATAGAAGATCTAAAATTGTTTACCATCGTGGTGAAGCTTGGCAGTTTTACTGCTGCTGCCAATGCCTTAGATCTGCCTCGAGCAAATGTGAGTCGGCGGATTGGCGAGTTAGAGAAAGCCTTAAACGCCCAACTGTTCTTCCGTACGACCAGGCAACTACGCTTAACTCAACATGGTGAAGCTTATTATCATGAGCTGCTCACCGTTCTTGAGGGGTTTGAACAAGCTAAAAATAAGTTGCATGATATTGATGAAAAGCCAGTCGGTAAGGTTAAAGTGGGTTTCCTGCCCGAAAGTGATGAGGCGCTGCAACCCGCACTCGCCAAGTTTCAGCAACTTTATCCAGATATAGAACTGGATATGCGGATCACTAATAACTATGAAACTGATATTTATGCGCTTGCGTTAGACTTTGTTATATATGCAGGTAAAGTGCAGGACTCTGGTTTTATCGCCCGTAGGCTCTTAAGTTTAGGACGAGGTATCTATGCCAGTCCTGAATATTTAGCCAGTCATGGCGAACCGCAATCATTAGCCGAATTGTCTGAACATGATGCAATTTGTTATCGCTGGCCTGACGGCAGTATCGATGATAAATGGGATTTAATTTCTGAAACTGTCCACGTTAATAGCCGTTTCACCTGTAACCACATGGGTTTTGTTAGGCGTGCGATTGTTGGTGGGCAGGGGATAGGCTTTATGCCGCCATTGTTTGCCTTAGCGGCTATTGAGGCCAAACGTATCGTCAGGATCCTACCCCAATACGAATCTAAAAAAGAGGATGTGTGGTTGATCTACCCCGATAGAAAGGGAATAAGTCTACCTACTCGGTTATTGATTGACTTTTTATTACAAGAAATCCCAAATAGAGCTGGTTTGTAATGTTTTATGAGACAGTGTAGTGCGTGAAAGGCGGATTATCTTGTAAAGTTAAACACATACACTCTCTCCCAATAGTTTCATTGGGAGAGAATCATGAATCACCAACATACAAAACAACTACTAAATACCAAATTTGCTATCGCACCGCTCGCACTGTTAATCCTTTCTGGTTGTAGCCAAGCATCTAGCCAAGCTAATGTTGAATCGCTAAAAGTTGAACGTCCTGTACAAGTCATAACATTAACCGATCAACAGCTACAAAATACAAAGCAGTTCACGGGCGTGTTAGAGGCGACGCAAACTGCAAGCCTATCCTTTAAAGTTCCAGGTACTATTGAAGCAATACTGGTTAAGACCGGCGATAAGGTGGATAAAGGTCAGGTTATTGCCCGGTTAGAACCCCATGATTACCAAGTTAATGTGGTGGAGCTAGAAGCAAGACTTGCAGAAGCTAATGCTGCGCATCAGTTGGCAAAAGTTGAGCTTAAAAGGGTAAGCCAAGCTATTGCAGATGATGCAATCTCAGAAGTTAATCTAGATAGAGCTCAGAGCGGATATAAGCGCAGTTTAGCCATGGTTCAAGTAGTGACTCAAAATCTGCAAAAAGCCAATGACGCGCTTGATTACACCGAGCTTAAGGCGCCTTTTAGTGGCGTGATCGGCCTACAAACCCAGCAAACATTTGAGCAAACCTCCCCAGGCGTCGGCTTATTCTCTTTGCATCAACCTAACGAGCTAAAAGCAATCATTGATGTACCTGAGAACCTTATTGCCAATTTAACCCCATCACAACAGGCAAGTGTTACTTGGCACGGCAACAGCCAAACAATTAGTGCACATTTAACTGAGATGAACACTGTTGTCGACCCGATAAAACAAACCTACGAAGCCCAATTTGTGTTCGATAAAAACCTGCAGGGTGCATTGCCCGGTAAATCCGTTAGCGTCACTGTCAACTTTAGCGCTATTGCTGATACGTTCTGTGTGCCTTTAGCCTCACTTAAGGGCTGGGGAAAGCTCCACAGCGTTTATATCATAGAGAATGAAGCGGTAGCCGAGCGTGTGGTTAAGGTTGAGTCTGTACACAGTAATCGAGTGTGCATAAGTGGTCCATTGCAAGCGGGTGACACTCTAGTCACTGCAGGCGTGCATTACCTTAAGCCTTTGCAAATCGTAAAGAACACCATCGCGAAGAACGTTAGTTACTAGAGGCTTTTATGAATTTAGCAGAATTTGCAATTAGGCAACGTTTGTTCGTTATATTTTTCAGCGTGCTATGTGTCATTGTCGGGATGATCTCCTATTTTGAACTCGGTAAACTTGAAGACCCGTCATTTACTGTGAAGAGCGCTGTTGTAGTTACCTTGTACCCCGGTGCATCTGCAAAGGAGGTCGAGGAGCAAGTCACTGATAAAGTAGAGACAAAACTACAAGAGATGGGGGCGATGTGGAAACTGCGTTCACTGTCTCGTCCTGGCAGCTCAATGATATTTATTGATCTAAAGGAAACCACTAACTCTGATGAGTTACCTCAGCAATGGGATCTATTGCGCCGTAAAGTGAGCGATGTAAAGCTGACATTGCCGGCAACAGCCCAGATTAGTGTGGTCCAGGATGAGTTTTCTGAAGTTTATGGCATGCTTTTCAGTGTTTATGGTGACAACGCGGAACCAGAAGAGCTACGCCAGTATGCCAAGGAGCTACAACGTCGCTTTAAAACCGTTGATGGTATTAAAAAAATTGAGCTGCATGGTGTTCAAAATCAAGCTATCTATGTTGATTTACCAGAAGAGCGTTTAGCTCAATATGGGATCTCTTCAGCGCAAGTTATTAATCAGCTTACCACCCAAAACCTGACTTACGACAGTGGTAGTTTTGAAGCAAGTGGTGAGCGCATTAGAGTTCAGCAAAGCAGCGACTTTAAATCAATTAAGGATATTAAGAATCTTACGATCAAAGGCGGGATCGGCAATTACAGCACGGGTTTACTAAGACTTGGTGATATTGCTGATATTAGCTTGGCCTACAAAACGCCTGCAACTAGCATAAGCCGTTACAATGGACAAACGGCAGTCACCCTTGCGGTAAGCCCGGTTAAAGCTATTAACGTGGTAAATCTTGGCGATACAATGAGTCAAATTATTACTGAGTATCAACAAGAGTTACCCGTTGGTATTGAGATCGGAACCATTGCATTTCAGCCTGATGAGGTTGAGAAGTCGATTGCCGATTTCGTGACTAATTTACTGGAAAGTGTAGCCATTGTATTTGCGGTTCTACTGATTTTCATGGGCTTTAAAAGCGCCACTATAGTCGGTGGCAGTTTACTGTTTACCATATTACTGACATTTATCTATATGTACCTCGCTGGCGTTGATCTTCAGCGTGTCTCTTTAGGCACTTTTGTACTGGCATTAGGTATGCTCGTTGATAACGCGATTGTTATTACTGATCTGTTTATCGTTAAGTTAAACAAAGGTGTAGAACGCACAAAAGCGGCTATCGATTCAGTTAAAGAAACCTCAAAACCTTTATTAGCAGCAACCATTATTGCCATTATGGGTTCTACACCTGTGCTTTTCTCACAAACAGATGCCGGTGAGTTTGCCAGTTCTGTGTTCCTGATCATTTGCTCCTCTTTATTGTTTTCATGGATTGTCGCGGTCACTCTTACGCCACTTCTATGTTGGTTATGGATCAAGCCAACGCTAAACAATGACCAACAGCAACAAAAAGTAAGTCGATATCAGCAAGCTGTTGTTTGGACTGTAATGAATCCAGTTAAGGCGATCTCTTTAGTGGTACCGCTGTTACTGGTGACTGCACTGGCTGTTCCTTATGTTGCAGTGAATTTTATTCCAAGCTCAGATAGGCCAATGGTGTTCCTGGACTACTGGCAACCTAATGGTGGTGATATAGCCAAAACATCATCTGACATGAAGAAAATTGAAGGGTGGTTGTTACAACAGCCAGAGATAAGCAGCATCTCTAGTTATGTAGGCGCGAGCGCACCAAGGTTCTCAGTGACTGTTGAGCCTGAACCTTTTGACTCAAGTTACGGCCAGATTGTCATAAACGTTAAAGATTTTGAGGGAATAGAGCCATTAACTAAGCGTGGAGAGAGTTGGTTAGCGCAAAACTTTGCTAACTCTGAACCTCGATTTAGAGCGCTTAAATTAGCCACAAAGGATAAGTTTAGCATTGAAGCGCGCTTTAGTGGAAAAGACCCAGAAGTCCTGCATGACTTATCCAACCAAGCACAAGCAATCATGCAAGCTAACGCCAATACAAAATCGGTAAGAGATGATTGGCGCCAACAAAGTAAAGTGATTGAGCCTGTTATTAATCAGGAACAAGCACGCAGGGCGGGGATCAACAGAACTGATATATCTTTAGCTTTAAAACGAGCATCAGAAGGGGTAACACTAGGGACATTAAACCAAGGCGACCAACTGATCCCAATCAGCTTTAGAAGTGCAAATGCGGATCTGAGTTACTTAGATACTCTGCCTGTGAAATCCTTGTTAGGTACTCATAGCGTACCGCTAGGTCAAGTGGTGGATAAATTTGAACTCAAGTCAGAAGAGAGCATGATTTGGCGTCGCAATAGAGTGCCAACAATTACTGCGCAGGCAGATGTATTTGATGCAACACCCGCTGAAGTGAGGGATCAAATAAAAGACCAGATAGAAGCAATTGAACTCCCTGCTGGTTATAGCTTTGAGTGGGGCGGCGAGTACTATGATGAAAATCGAGCGATTACCGACACGTTAAGCCAAATGCCAAAAGCATTATTGATGATGGTGGTTATCATGGTTGCAATGTTTAATGGCTTTAAACAACCGCTCATCATTTTAATCACGCTACCGCTGGCCGCTATAGGTGCAACCTGGACATTACTGTTACTCGATAAACCATTTGGTTTTATGGCGCTAATCGGTGCGGTGACGTTATCAGGGATGATCATTAAAAATGGCATAGTACTTATGGATCAAATTGAACTGGAGCGAGCTAAGAAGATCCCATTAAGAGAAGCTGTTAAAGCTGCCACGTTAAATCGAACCATGGCGATATCAATGGGAGCATTGACTACAGCTTTAGGAATGATCCCGTTAATCAGTGACCGACTATTTGACCAAATGGCTGCCACCATCATTGGCGGGCTAGCCGCGGCAACGTTGCTATCACTGTTTATTATGCCAGCCTTCTATTGCCTGTTTTATAGAAACTCAGAGCAACTAGAACACCAAAGTACAACAAATGACAAAGACAACAATAACGAATTGGTTATAACGACTGCGACAGTGGAGCAAAAATAAGATGAAACAGATAAAAATCGCACCACTAGTAATAGCAATGATGATTTCAGGTTGTGCTGTTGGACCAGATTATGCTCAGCCAATAAGCTCACTTGAAAGTGAATACCTCTATCAAGGCGTTCAAGGAACTCAAGCTGGAAAATATGCACAGCAAACAGATAATGCATGGTGGAAGAGCTTTGAAGATCCAACCCTTAACCAGTTAGTCGTTGATGCACAAAATCAAGCCATTCCCTTGAAAATAGCGGCACAACGGATCCGCATGGCACAGTCTTATCAAAGTACTATTGAGTCCTTTAAGGTGCCAACTGTAAATATTGGCGCGGGTTTCGGCAATTTTCAGATAAGTGAAAATGACCCGTTACTTGGTGGTGCTATCACCGCTAAACATCCGGTTAGCGGAGAAGAGTTGGGTCTTGTTGACGATAATAACAGTGCTTTTTTTGCGGGAGCGACCATTGGCTGGGAGGTCGATCTTTTCGGACGAATTGATCGCCAAGCCAGCGCCGCTGCTATTCGTAAAGAACAGATGGTGATTATGCGTGAAGGCTTAACCACCTTGATCACCTCTGATGTCATTCATAATTACTTGCAGATGAGAGGGGCGCAAGAGCGTAAGGAAATAGCGTTAAAAACCAGTGATGACCAAAGAAAAACCCTTGAATTGGTTAAGTTAATGGTAAAAAGTGGGTATGGCTCAAAACTTGACGAATCCCGAGCGAAAGCCGCTCTGGCAGCGACAAAATCGGTGATCCCGCAGCTACAAATAGCTGAAAATGTTCATTTGCAACGTTTGGCCATTTTATTGGGAGAAACACCAAAGCAAAGCCATTCTCGTTTTGAGGAAGACAAGCCACTACCAAACTTTAGTGGCATTATCCCGACTGGGTTGCCTGCGGATCTGTTACAACGTCGACCAGATATTCGAATTGCTGAAAGAGAGATGGCAGCGTTAAATGAAGAACGTGCTGCGGCCATTGCAGCCCAGTATCCAAAGGTATTTTTAACCGGATCGCCAGGTGTATTGGCCAAAGACTTCGACGATCTATTTAGCAGTGACTCTGTGTCTTGGCTCGGTAGTGTGGGCGTGAGTTGGAATGTATTTGATGGCGGTAGAGGTGACGCAATAGTCGAGATGCAAGAGGCGCGATTTGATGCGAGTGTTTTGAGCTATCAGCAATCGGTTATTACAGCGTTTGGCGAGGTTGAAACCTTACTTCATGGATATGGCCAGAGCCAACAGTATGTCGCTTTGGTGAGTGAAGCGTCGGCAGAAACCACAATCGCGGTTAATAAAGCGCAATCACTTTACAAAGCGGGCTTGAGTGATTATTTATCTATTCTTGATGCACAACGTCAACAAAACATGATGCGCGATCGAGTGGTCGCCGCCAAACTTCAAACTGCTAATATGACGATTGCACTGCATAAAGCGCTAGGTGGTAATTGGCAGGTTAACGATGCGATAGGCCAATGATCTAACATTGATACCGGTTAAGCTACAGGCTTAACAGCAGTTAAAAAAGCAGCACTGAGTGCTGCTTTTTCTGTTTATAGATTTAATCACTAACCAAGTACTGGCGAGTCATCGGGTAATACTAAATTGACTGCATTGGGGATAATTGAAATCGTGTGTTTTTTATTTAACGTCGGTTCGCCATCAAGGTTAACAGGCAAAGGTTGTGTTGATTCAAGCACAATATTGATCACTTGCATTCTGCTGACATATTCACCATTAATGCTGGTATCGATGAGTTCATCAATAACCTGTTTCAACGCCGTGCTGGGAAAGTGGCTCACTAGAAATACATTGAGCAAACCATCGTTCAACAGTGCATTTGGAGCAAGATTTTGGCCACCACCGGCGAGTCGCCCATTACAAACTGCACCGAGTAATCCAGCTCCTTCTTGGGTTACTTGCTGTCCATCTGCGAGGGTTGCTGTGAACTTTCCTTGGTAGGGACTGAAATTTAATGCCTGCACTAAGCCAGAGAGGAAATAAGCTTGCCCACCTAATAGATCTTTGAGTTCTACCGGGGTATCAACAGTGACTTGCGCCCCAAATCCTGCCGATGCGACGTTGATAAAGTAACGCTCATTCGCTTGAGCCATATCAATGGAGAAAGCGTTACCCGTCAGTGCTAGTGTTAAAGCTGCATCTACGTCTGTAGGTATTTGGCAGGCCGTGGCAAAATCATTGGCGGTGCCTAATGGCAGTATCGCAATCTCAGTTTTATTGAGTTGAGAAGTTAACTTTTCATTCGCATCTTGCTTAAGCGTCGCAATGGCATCAGCTAATTCGTTAACTGTTCCATCCCCACCGCCAGCAATGATTCTCGTTATGTTTGACTGTATTGCTTCTTTAACAAAACGTGCAACATCACCAGCCTCCCATGTGCATCGCACTTCAATACTATAGCCTTGCTGCCTAAGTGTATTAACACTCTGTCTGATCTCAGCTAAACCGGCTTTTTTTCCATTAAGGATCAACATGGCCATAAATAAAAGCTTCTCTACGGGGGTTATTAACATTGATTATGCTGGTGATTGGTCAAAATGAGAAGGGCTTTGTGCGCTTGCTCCATTGCCGAGTATATCTATGATTAAGCAGCTTAAACTGTAACGACTTCGCTTAAGACTTAAGTACATAGTTATAGAACGCTAATTTAGTGTTTCTATACTGGAGAAATCAATAAGTTAGTTTGTTTAATTTTTCAGTTTTTGTCTTAAGTAAGGTTAACAAGCTGCTGTGTTTAGGTACAAATTATAGTTAGCTGTTATCACTAGTAAAACCTCCCGTTATTGATGTAATGCGTTGCCGCGCGCGGCTGAATCAAAATTATATTGCTAATATTCCGCCATTATTAAAATGCGAGTTGATTGAATCAAAGTTATTGTTGCAATTAATCAATGGTTTACTGTTGATTTTTGCAGTGATGAGGTAAGTCGTGATAGGTGGGGATCTATTAAAACGGTTTACTGTTGAATATTTTGGTTCTTTTGGCTTGTGAGTATTATGCTTGCGGAGTATTCATGACAATCTTAACTAATCGACTGTTATTTACCACATTAGCACTTGCTACGTCTTCATTGATGGGCTGCGCTGAATCAAAAAAAGAAAATCAAAGTATTGAAACAGTAAGACCAGTAAAAATGGCCACTATCGAAAGCATGGCTGCCAATATTGAGCGCTCCTTTCCGGCACAAGTTACCGCAAATGAAAGTACCGACCTTGCATTTAGAGTGTCAGGGCAAATTACAAAATATCATGTGATTGAGGGGGATAACGTAAATAAAGGCACGTTGATTGCTGAATTAGATCCTACCGATTTCAATATTGTTTTAGACAATGCCAAAGCAAAATATGAACTTTCAGTATCGCAACATGAACGTAATTCAACTCTTGTGCCAAAAGGCTTAGCAACTAAAGCTGAGTTTGATACATCGCGTGCAGAAATGTTAATGGCAAAAGCAAGACTTGATAGGGCGAAGCAGAATCTTAAATATACCCAGATTTATGCTCCCTACGATGGAGTTGTAGCAAAAAAACATGGTGAAAATCACGACCATATTGCTGCAACACAGCCGATCATTGAATTTCAAAATGACAATTTGAGTGATGTGCAGTTTGATCTTCCTGAAAAACTACTTAACCAATTTGATCCTGAAAAATTTAAAGCGGTCACAACCCAAGTTGTACTGGATAGTTACCCAAATAGACCGCTCATCGCACAATTCAAAGAGATGAGAAAATCTGCTACTGCAGGAGCATTGAGTTTTAGGGTCACTATGTCTGTCAATGTACCGCAAGATATGCGCGCATTCCCAGGTATGAGTGCTAGCGTTAATACGGTTATTGCTGATGAAACACTAGCAAATAACAATACGGTTATAGCGCCTATGAGTGCGCTCTTTAGCCCTGAAAATATTAAGATTAATGAAGATAGAAAATTTGTTTGGGTTGTTGATTCTAGCAACAAAACTCATTTACGTGAGGTCAATATTGTTCGTTTCTTGTCAGACGGAGCCGTTATTAATTCGGGCTTAGTCGCTGGTGACAAAGTCGTTACTGCTGGAACTTACTTAATCAGCGAAAATCAGCAGGTTAAAGAGCTGAAGCGTGAGCGAGGTATTTAATGTTTACTTTGTCGAAACAACAAAAAATGCCTGAAAACGTGGAAGAAGAGTGCAGAGATGGAGGCATCGCTGGCTACTCAATGCGTAACTCTGTGGTAAGTTGGTTGATAATTATGGTGTTGCTGGTGGGCGGGATCTTAGCGTTCAAAGATCTAGGTCGACTAGAAGATCCGGAGTTCACTCCGCGATCTGCATTGATTGTAACCAGTTACCCAGGTGCGTCTCCTGAGCAAGTAGAGGAAGAGGTCACTCTTTTAATAGAGAATGCGTTACAACAGCTTCCCTCTGTTAAATGGATCAAATCGGTAAGTACTGCAGGCCTATCGCAAGTTGATGTGATGATGGAGTCTGAGTACACCAGTTTACATCTTCCGCAGATTTGGGACGAAGTCCGTCGGAAAATAGGCGATCTAAGAACATTACCACCAGGTGCAGGCAAACCGGTAGTTAACGATGACTTTGGTGATGTTTACGGCATGATTTGGGGCATTACCGGTAAAGGCTATGATATGGCCGATCTGGAGCAATTTGCCGACCAACTTAGACGTGATGTCGTCACGCTTGATGGTGTCAGTAAAGTTGTTATTGGCGGCGTTCAGCAGCAACAAGTTTTTATCGAGATCTCAACTAGCAAAATATCGGCGTTGAATATTCCGATTGATCATATCGCTGCATTACTGCAAAACCAAAACAGTGTCTCAAATGCGGGTCGTATTCGAATTCAAAATGACACCGTAAGGCTATTTCCTACCGGCGAATTTCAAGATGTTAGCGAACTCAGAGATCTTGTAATTAGCCCTGTTGGTTCAGACGCTAGAATATTACTCGGTGATGTGGCTGATATTAGCCGTGGTTACGTTGAAGTCCCCACTAAACTGATGTCAATGAATGGCCTACCAGCACTTGAGTTTGGTGTATCGTTTATGCCAGGTGAAAATGTCATTGAAGTCGGTAACCGGGTGCAAACTCACATCGATAGCATGCTCAATAAGCAGCCTATCGGCATAGAGATGGAGAACATCTATAACCAACCAGTGCAGGTTGAGAAAGCGGTTGATGGATTTGTCTGGAGTCTTGTTGAAGCGGTCGCGATAGTTATTGCAGTACTGCTACTAACTATGGGATTAAAAAGCGGTGTTATTATCGGTATGGTACTGATCCTTTCCGTGACGGGTACCTTTATCTTTATGGAGCAGATGGGTATCGATCTGCAAAGGATCTCCCTAGGCGCTTTGATTATCGCTCTTGGCATGCTGGTCGATAACGCGATTGTCGTCGTAGAGGGCATTTTAGTCGGCATGCAACGTGGTAAAAATCGCTTCCGAGCTGCCATCGATATTGTTGAGCAGACAAAGTGGCCATTACTTGGTGCGACGGTCATTGCTGTGACTGCATTTGCACCTATAGGTCTGTCCGAAGATATTTCTGGTGAATTGATTGGTACGCTGTTTTGGGTCGTATTGATATCGCTAACTTTAAGTTGGATCACAGCTATCACTACTACGCCATTCTTATCCGCTATGTTTTTCAAAAATGAAAAGCCTGCAGTAGAAGGTGAAGAGGTCGATCCCTATAAAAGTGTTGTGTTTACTTCTTACAGAAAATTCTTGAAAGGGTGTATACGCCATCGTAAGAAAACCATGTTGTTACTGGTTATATTACTCTTAGGTTCCGTAAAAGGCTTTGGTATGTTGAAGAATGAGTTCTTCCCGCCAATGAACTTACCTAAATTTATGGTAGATACGTGGCTGCCGTACAATACCGATATTCGTGCGACAGCAGCAGAAATAAAGGCGATGGAGGAGGTAGTATTAAGCCATCCTGAGGTGATCCAAGTTGCTTCAAGTGTCGGTGGGGGTCATGTGCGTTTCATGCTGGCTTACAAGCCTGAAAAAATGTACAACAACTACGGCAATCTAATGATTACGGTCAAAGACATCGACAAGCTGCTTGATGTGATGCGTGATGTGCGTAGCATGCTTGAATCTAACTTTGCCGGTGCAAATTATAACTTTAAGCGTTTTGAAATGGGTCCTGCACCAGATGGTCGTATTGAAGCTCGGTTCCAAGGACCAGATCCTGATGTGTTACGCGATCTGTCCGCTAAGGCCAAAGCGATTATGGTTTCACACCAAGGGGCGACTGCGGTTCGTGATGACTGGCGTGAACGTACCAAGGTTGTACGTCCAGTATTTAATGTTGAAGCAGCAAGGGTTCTTGGGATCAGTAAAGCGCAGGTCGATAGTGTATTACTGGCTAACTTCTCTGGTCGTGCTGTGGGTTTGTACCGAGATGGTGCTGATCTAATGCCAATTGTCCTGCGTCCTCCAGAAGTTGAGAGAGCGGATATTAACGGTATTATGGAACTACAAATCTGGAGTCATCAGCTTAACAAATATGTCAGCTTATCTCAGGTAGTTCACCGTTTTGATATTGAGTTTGAAGATCCTGTCATTATGCGGCGTGACCGGATACGTACCATTATGGCAATGACTGATGAAGATCAAATGGGAACGTTAACCACTGCGGCGGTGCAAAAGTCTTTCATGGCAGAGGTTGAAGCAATCCAACTGCCGGAAGGCTACTCAATGCACTGGGGCGGAAAACATGAAACATCAGTGGATGCACTGGTTGCCTTGGGCGAGAAGCTTGGCGGAGGATACGTGGTAATGATCCTCATTACTGTGTTGCTCTTTAGCTCTTTTAAAGACGCTGCTGTAATTTGGACGGTTGTGCCATTTGCGATAATCGGTGTCGTTGTGGGACTTTATACCGCTAATATGCCTTTTACTTTCTTAGCACTGCTTGGCACCATGAGCTTAACAGGAATGCTAATTAAAAATGCTATTGTATTAGTCGAAGAGATAAAGCTTCAAATTAATGAAGGTAAAGAAGATTACCAGGCGGTAATCGATGCTTCTGTGTCAAGGGTTCGTCCTGTGAGCATGGCAGCGGTGACTACCGTTTTAGGTATGATCCCGTTAATCACTGATGGCTTTTTTCAAGCGATGGCAGTGGCGATGATGGCTGGTTTAACCTTTGCGACAATTCTTACTTTGATTGTGACACCGGTAATGTATACGGTTATTCATCGAGTTAGATCCGCATAGCTTCACAACGCGGTTGCAACGATAAACCGTACACTGACTTAGTGAGCGTGCGGTTTTATATCTCAACCATGGGCAACAATATTTTATTCATTGTATAGAAAGCGAGGTAATAGGGCGGCTCATTGATTCGTTTGACTGCGATCTTTGCGCTCGGTCAAAGTTTGAACATCCGATACCTTTTCCTAGTAAAGTTACGAGTATGACTTTGGAACAAACGGCGTATATTGATTGTAAATTGACCAGCAACTAAAACCGTTGCACTGATTTTTATCAAGCGATTGTTATCAAACGACTGGTATAACGATAACTAGGATTAGGCTATGTTCAAAAATACGCATTTGGCTACTGTTGTTATTAGCTGTGTTTACTGCACTATGCTCGTGGGTTGTTCTGGTAAAGATAGCGCTATTTTTACTGGTGTAACAAACGATCACTACCAACAAGTATCGAACATAAATATTGAAAACAATAGTGGCTTTGACTTGCTAAGCAAACAGAATAAACTCACTTCTGCAAAGTCTGATTTATCCAATGCTAAAGCTGTCTTGTTAGCGGCAGAGTCTAGAGAATATTTGCACTCCCTCGATGCACTTAACCCAAAAAGCAGCCGTCCTTATAATGTTGGCGACTATGCCAGTGCCCTTGCTAATGTTCACCGAGCGGAACAAAAGGTGATGAGTGCTGAGCTTGATGTTACTTATGCTGTAAAAATGACAAAGTTTAGTGGGATGCAAGCAGCGTTTGTGACTGATAACGGACCGGTGTCCGCTCCATTGTCTACTAACACCTTGACCAACTTAATCGAACAATATTAGGGAAGATTGTCGACACTGCAACCTGTTGCATTCAGCAACCGTTTAGTTAACATCATCGTCTATGAGTAGAGTACAACGATTTGTGTTGGCGACTTTTCCGTGTTAGGTAAGGTCGCTTCTCATTCGTTTTGAGTGTCAGTTAAGCTTCTGAATTATATTGTTTAATCTTCGTTTTTGAACGCCCGGAAACTCTATCGGTACAGCTTTCATCTGGTCCTAGTTACTGTAAATTAAAGCTGCCTAATCCAATACCTTTTGCTTGATCCTGTACCATCAGTGGTACTGTGTCTTTGTCGACAATATTGCCTGAAAGTGTTGACTTGGTCACATAATGGCGATAAATTGTCGACAATCCAGTGTTGAACTATCAAGCCTATTTATATGACCTTTTTTACTGAACAGCCCGTTACCGCAGCAGATAAGACCTTTTTTCAACTACGAAAAGATATCGTAGAAGGGGATGTCGCAGCCGGTTCTAAGTTAAGTGAAACTGAGTTGTCGACAAAATACGCGGTTAGTCGTGCTGTCGTCCGAGAAGCAATTAATCGGTTAGAGGCCAGCCACTTGGTTGAGCGTAAAGCAAATGTTGGTGCTAGGGTTGTCACCTTGACACCTGAAGGACTAGTAGAGCTTTATCAGGTTCGTGAGTCGCTTGAGGGAATGGCAGCCCGGCTTGCAGCGCAAAATATGACCGATCATGAAATAGCCGATCTACAGGCTCTCCTTAATAGCCATTTCGATAAAGTCCAGTCTGGCCAGACATATTACCAAGAAGCTGGCGATGTCGATTTTCATTACCGCATCATTCTCGGCAGTAAAAATAAGCACCTTATTTCCATGTTAACCGATGGTATCTATCACCTGGTACGTATGTACCGTGTGCAGTTAGGTATGAGTGGTCCGCGGGTAACCACGGCATTCGATGAGCATAAGCATATTGTTCAAGCTATTTGTAATCGTGATGCAGAACTTGCCGAGATGCTGATGCGCCGCCACATTCTGTACTCCAAATCGAGTATCGAAAATAAGCTGAATTTATAGAAGTTAATCTTGAACCATAAAGTTGTAATCAATAGACAGTTAAATCACTAATATCATTTTTCTCTGATCTAGCTTGTAACAGCAATGAATTTATACAAGTTAGCTGAGCCATAACAAAGGGAGTATCACATGAGCGCAGGTAAGAAGTTTCGTGAGGCCTTAGCAGCCAATAGTCCATTACAAATAGTCGGTACCATTAATGCTTATTCGGCCATGATGGCTAAGAAAATTGGTCATCAAGCTATATATCTGTCAGGTGGTGGCGTTGCTAATGCCTCTTATGGATTACCAGATCTAGGCATGACCTCGCTAAATGACGTGATAGTTGATGTGCAACGTATAACTTCTGCTTGTGACTTACCTTTGCTAGTTGATATCGATACGGGTTGGGGCGGCGCGTTTAATATTGCTAAAACCATTCGTGATATGGAAAAAGCAGGAGCAGCTGCTGTTCATATGGAAGATCAAGTCGCGCAGAAGCGTTGTGGACACCGACCAAATAAAGAGATCGTTTCAACTGAAGAGATGGTTGATCGAATTAAAGCGGCTGCTGATGCTCGTACTGATCCTGATTTTTTCATCATGGCGCGCACTGATTCATTCGCACAAGAAGGCCTTGATGCCGCAATTGCACGTGCTAAGGCCTATGTTGCAGCAGGCGCTGACGGTATTTTTGCTGAAGCAGTAAAGACCGAAGAGCATTACCGCGCATTTAGCGATGCATTGGATGTACCTATTCTTGCCAACATTACCGAGTTTGGTCAAACCGAACTTTGGAATAAGGAGAAATTAGGTGAGTGGGGCGCTTCAATGGTGCTGTACCCATTAAGTGCATTTAGAGCGATGAATAAAGCGGCTGAATTGGTGTACAGCTCGATTCTTGAACAAGGCGATCAAAAAGCGGTGGTTGATACAATGCAAACACGTATGGATCTTTATGATTACCTTGGCTACCACGATTATGAGCAGAAGCTAGATAGCTTGTTTGCCGAAGGTAAGAATCTCTAGAAAATTTAATGATTAAAAATGGCTGTCATTAGGCAGTCAAACCTTACAACTTATGGCAGCAAATAAACTTCGCAGCATAGAGGCGCTGACATAAGCTCAAAAATATAAAAATGCGGGGCTTAGTTACTGTTAAGCCACCAGCAATTCAAATTGAAAAGGAATACAGTCATGGTTGATAAAAAATTGAGTGGTGCGGGTCTTCGTGGTCAAAGTGCAGGTGAAACAGCGCTATGTACAGTGGGTAAATCAGGATCCGGTTTGACGTACTGTGGCTATGATGTCTCGGACCTTGCTGACAACGCAACATTTGAAGAAGTTGCTTACCTTTTGTTTAACGGTGAGTTACCTAATCAAACTCAGCTTGATCATTATAAGACCGAACTGTTCGCACAACGCGACCTACCTCAAGCATTAAAGGAAGTACTGCAACGCATTCCTGCTGATGCACACCCAATGGATGTTATGCGCACTGGCTGTTCATTTCTCGGTAACTTAGAACCTGAAGCTGACTTTAGTGAGCAAAATAAAGCGGCTAATCGCCTGCTGGCGGCATTTCCGGCAATTATGTGTTACTGGTACAAGTTCTCCCATGAAGGTGTTGAGATTGATTGTGTGACCAATGAAGATTCAATTGGCGGTCACTTCCTACATTTGCTAAATGGTAAAGCACCTTCAGCGCAACATAGACGTGTAATGGATGTATCGCTAATTCTTTATGCAGAGCATGAATTTAACGCATCAACCTTTACTGCACGTGTTTGTGCATCAACCTTGTCTGATATGTACTCTTGTATCACCGGTGCGATCGGCACCTTGCGTGGGCCACTGCATGGCGGCGCAAACGAAGCGGCGATGGATATGATCCAGCAGTTTAGCTCGCCAAGCGATGCTAAAACACAAATGGCCGGAATGCTTGAGCGCAAAGAGAAGATCATGGGCTTTGGCCATGCAATTTATCGCACCTCAGATCCACGCAATGTAATCATCAAAGCTTGGTCTGAAAAGCTAGCTGCTGAAAATGGCGATACATCGCTATACGATATCTCTGTCGCCTGTGAAGAGTTTATGTGGGACACCAAGAAGCTATTTTGTAATGCTGATTTTTTCCATGCGTCTGCGTACCATTTCATGGGTATTCCGACTAAATTATTTACGCCGATATTTGTATGCTCGCGCCTAACAGGCTGGGCTGCACATGTTATGGAGCAGCGCACTAATAACCGCATCATTCGCCCAAGCGCTGATTACACTGGCAGTGAGCCACGTACGGTTTCTCCTATCAGTGAAAGATAGTCACAGAGTTAACCATTTAGATGGTTAATTACAATCTTTAATGTGTTTATCTAATTAATAATAAAAGATATTTAGATGTTTAATATATTCACTGACTAATTGTATTTTGGTCAGTGAGTGTATCCAATAGCCTAAATAACAGCTTAGAATTGGAACGCCCTATGAATACCAACTATCGTAAACCTCTGCTTGGTACCGAGTTAGACTTTTTCGATACTGAAGCGGCCGTTAATGCCATCAGTCCGAATGCTTTCAAAAAGTTACCCTACTGCTCCCGCGTATATGCCGAAAACTTAGTCCGCCGCTGTAGCCCTGAGACCTTAACTGACTGCCTAAAGCAGATCATTGAAGGTAAACGTGATTTGGATTTCCCTTGGTATCCTGCGCGCGTAGTGTGTCACGATATTCTTGGACAAACCGCATTGGTAGATCTTGCTGGTCTGCGTGATGCTATCGCAGATAAAGGCGGTGACCCTTCAAAAGTTAATCCAGTGGTACCAACCCAGCTAATTGTTGACCATTCATTAGCGGTCGAGCATGCCGGCTTCGAAAAAGATGCCTTTGAGAAGAACCGCGCTATCGAAGACCGACGTAATGACGATAGGTTTCATTTCATCAACTGGACCAAAACTGCATTTAAAAACATCGATGTGATCCAGCCTGGTAACGGCATTATGCATCAGATCAATCTTGAGAAGATGTCACCGGTTGTGCAAGCAAGAGATGGGGTTGCCTTTCCCGATACATTAGTTGGTACCGATAGTCACACTCCCCATGTTGATGCATTAGGCGTTATTGCAATCGGAGTCGGTGGTCTAGAGGCCGAAAGCGTGATGCTAGGTCGTCCATCATACATGCGCTTGCCTGATATTGTAGGTGTTGAGCTGGTGGGTAAACGCCAAGCAGGTATTACCGCAACGGATATTGTTCTTGCAATCACCGAGTTCCTCCGTAATGAGAAAGTGGTATCGACCTATCTTGAGTTTTTCGGCGAAGGTGCGGCTAATCTTACTTTAGGCGATAGAGCAACAATCTCAAACATGACGCCTGAATTTGGCGCGACAGCAGCAATGTTCTATATCGATGAGAAAACCATCGATTACTTAACACTGACAGGTCGTGACGATAAGCAAGTTAAGTTAGTCGAAACCTACGCCAAACAAGCAGGTTTATGGGCTGATACGCTTAATGAAGTTGAATACGAGCGGGTACTGCGTTTCGATTTATCAAGTGTTGGTCGTAATATTGCGGGTCCGTCAAATCCGCATCGTCGTGTATCAACGAGTGATCTGGCAGAAAAAGGCATTAGTGGTGTCGTTGAAAACGAAGAGGGCTTAATGCCTGACGGCGCCTGTATTATTGCGGCTATTACCAGCTGTACCAATACCTCAAACCCGCGTAACGTGATTGCCGCAGGCTTGCTTGCTCGTAACGCCAATGCTAAAGGTCTAACGCGTAAACCTTGGGTGAAAACCTCATTAGCCCCAGGCTCAAAAGCGGTGCAGTTATACCTTGAAGACTCCAAGCTTTTACCTGAGCTTGAAGCGCTAGGTTTCGGCATTGTTGGGTTTGCCTGTACCACTTGTAATGGCATGAGCGGCGCGCTTGACCCTGTGATTCAAAAAGAGGTTATCGAACGCGATCTTTATTCAACAGCGGTGCTTTCGGGTAATCGTAACTTTGATGGACGTATCCACCCTTATGCTAAACAAGCATTTTTAGCATCGCCACCGCTTGTCGTTGCCTACGCCATTGCCGGCACCATCCGTTTTGATATCGAAAAAGATGTACTGGGAGTCGACGCTGATGGCAAGGATATTCTGCTTAAAGATCTGTGGCCGTCTGATGAAGAGATTGATGCGGTGATTGCCAAAAGCGTTAAGCCAGAGCAATTCCGAAAAGTATATGAGCCGATGTTTGATATTAAAGTTGAGTACGGCAGCGATAACGATCCGCAGTATGATTGGCGTCCGCAGAGTACCTACATCCGCCGCCCGCCTTATTGGGAAGGGGCGTTAGCGGGTGAGCGCACTATGAAGGGAATGCGTCCTCTTGCTGTGTTGGGTGATAACATCACTACTGATCATCTATCGCCTTCTAATGCGATTATGCTAGACAGTGCTGCTGGCGCATATCTCGACAAAATGGGCTTACCAGAAGTCGATTTTAACTCTTACGCCACCCATCGCGGCGATCATTTAACCGCACAGCGTGCAACCTTTGCCAACCCTAAGCTGTTTAATGAAATGGTGACTAAGCTGGGTAAAGATGGCGAAGTTGAGGTTAAGCAGGGCTCTTTTGCCCGTATTGAGCCAGAAGGTACTGAATCGCGCATGTGGGAAGCGATTGAGACCTACATGGATCGTAAGCAACCTTTGATCATCATAGCAGGTGCTGATTATGGTCAAGGCTCAAGTCGTGACTGGGCAGCTAAAGGTGTGCGTCTTGCTGGTGTTGAAGTTATTGTTGCTGAAGGGTTCGAGCGTATCCACCGTACTAACCTCGTTGGTATGGGCGTATTACCGCTAGAGTTCACTCATGGCGAGAACCGCCATAGCTACCAAATTGATGGTACTGAAACCTATGATGTGATTGGCGAACGTACACCTGGCGCTGCGTTAACAGTTATCATGACGCGTAAAAATGGTGAAACGGTTAATATTGCCGTTAAATGCCGACTAGATACCGCCGAAGAGGTGTCGATCTATGAAGCTGGTGGGATCTTACAGCGTTTCGCGCAAGACTTTTTAGAGTCATCAACGGTATGAAGAGTCTTCAACTAAGTAAGAGTCTTCAACGATATAAAGAGTCTTAAACTATGTAAGAGTCTCAAAAATATAAAGAGTCTTCACGAATAGGCTTAGCTTCA
>NZ_JBFRMK010000217.1:0-7834 GCF_041470405.1 Shewanella sp. 10N.286.45.A1 | reverse complement strand
TTGAATTGAAAAGGCTGAGAGGCTCTGAACCGGTCAAATACTTAATGCAATTGGTATTAGCCATTACCCTGCAAACGTAAGGCTTTCAGGGCCGATATCGGCCATTGAGCTGGCGTAGTTATACATGTTGCGGCAGTTTTGTTGATAATGGTTTTGTCGAAACGATAAAAGTTAATCGGGACATTGAGTGGTAGCACATCGATAAACAGCGATGAATAGTCACTGATGAGTAGATCGACACAATCAAGTAATCCGTAGACATCTTCCATGGCCGAAATATTGATGATGTTAGGGTAACTCACGCAAATCCAGTCAGCATCAATTAATGCGCTAGCAAGTCAGTTCCAAAGCAACTATTTAACAGTAAGCAAGATGTATTGGGGAGAATCAGCCAAAAGCTCGTTTAATGTGCTTGAGGATTGGATGGCTAATAGCGACTAGAGAAACATCAGTTTATACATAAAAGTACAGTAAAACAGCCCACTAAAGCAGACCATTCCCTCATCAGCACCTTCTCTGTTATGGTATACTGCTAAATTAACTCCCGAGTATAAACGTGAAGAAAGCCGCAATGTATCGATTAGATGAGAATGCATTAATCAGCAAAATTCAGGCTGAGCTCCCAAATGTAAAGTTAATTTATATTTTTGGCTCATACGCACAAGGGACTCAACATTCGCAAAGTGATCTCGATATTGCCGTTTTCTGTCCAAAAGCACTCGATAATGTAACTCGTTGGCAAATTGCTCAATCCTTGGCCGCTAAGCTTGATATTGATGTCGATCTCATCGACTTACATCAGGCATCAACTGTGCTATGCCAGCAAATCCTAACACAGGGTAAACGATTGTGGGGAAGCCAAATAGAAGATGATCGCTTCGCGGTAAAAACCATGTCGATGTATCAGCACTTACAACAAGAAAGAGCAATGATCTTAAAGGATTTTAAACGCTTAAACAGCAAAGGAAATTCATAGCCGATGAATGATGTATTAATCAACAAAATTTCTACAATCAAGCGCTGCTTAATCCGGATTAGCACTGTGTATGCTGATGGGGTAGAATTTAAAAACAATTACACCCAACAAGATAGTGTACTGCTTAACCTGCAACGCGCCTGTGAAGCATGTATTGATATTGCAAACCATCTCAATCGCCAACATCAATTTGGGATCCCACAAAGTAGCAGGGATAGTTTTACTCTTTTAGCACAAAATGAGGTCATATCAGCAGAGTTAGCTGATAAATTAAAGAAAATGGTCGGGTTAAGAAACATCGCAGTCCACGACTACCAAGAACTCAATCTCGACATTGTAGTGCATGTTATCACGCACAATTTGATCGACTTTGAACACTTCATAACTGCCATTAGCCGATTTAAAATATAGTGTTTCTAAAGCCCCCCAATAAACTCACTTAAAATATTGTGTCAGAAATCAGCTCACTAACGTTACGCGAACCTCATTAGAAGTGTATAGATTGCTTAGCGTTAGCATCCTTATCAGACAAGATTGGCATAACATTCTTTGCTAACGGCCAGTCAATCCCTATATTAGCGTCATCCCAAGCCATATGTCCTTCATCTTCAGGTGCATAGTAATCGGTACATTTATAGATGATATCGGCATAGTCACTTAAGGTCAGAAAACCATGCGCTAATCCAGGGGGAATATACATCTGTAAACGATTCTCGGCTGATAAAGTCTGCCCTGCCCACTGACCAAAAGTTGGGGAGCCTTGGCGAATATCAACTGCCACATCAAAAATCTCGCCACTAACAACCTGTACCAATTTACCTTGCGGTTTGGTTTGTTGAAAGTGTAGCCCGCGCAGCACATGTTTAGCAGAGCGGCTCATGTTCTCCTGCAAAAAATGAGGGGCTATAAGCCCTGCTTCAGCAAACAATGTCTTAAACTCGGACTCACGGTAGGTTTCCATAAAAAAGCCGCGCTCATCGCCAAATACCTTTGGTTCAATTAACAATATATCGGCGATAACAGTGGAGATAAGCTTCATCAATCAGCGTCCCATAATGAGTTTGAAAGTGAGTAATACGTTAAGCAACGCATTGAATAGATAGTGGCAAGAATATACATCCAATCACCGACATCTAGCTAATTTTATTTACGCTATAGTGAACACGTTGAACACATAAAAGGAGATCCCCCTGAAAATAATCCATCACGGCGCCGTTAATGGCGTCACAGGCTCATGCCACCAACTCGACATTAATGCTCATTCAAGCATTCTTATTGATTGTGGGTTATTTCAGGGCGCAGAAACGGCAGGCAAGACGGCGATTGAGCAGCTGCCGATAGAGTTTGATATCAGCAATATTCAAGCATTGATAGTGACTCACTGCCATATCGATCATGTCGGTAGAATACCCTATCTGCTGGCAGCAGGTTTCAATAAACCCATCTATGCAACGGTGGCAACAGCGGCACTATTGCCGATGGTCATTGAAGACGCGTTAAAAATTGGTGTCACCCAAAACCACCGCATGATAAAGCTTTATCTAAAAAAGCTTACACAACTTATTAGGCCGATTGAATACAACCACTGGTTTGCCTTAGAACTCGGCTCAGTCTCTTCTAACATCAGCTCCCCTGATACAAATAGCACTGCAAATGCCATTCACCAAGCTGAGATTACGTTAATAGAAAGCCCTCAAATACAAAGCACTCATATAGAAAGCTCCCAAATAGACAGGCGCTATACCCAAGCGAAAGCCAAATTCAGAGCCGCGGGGCATATTCTAGGCTCAGCCTATGTCGAGATAGAGCTGTTTGATAACGCTACGACGCTAGAAAAAGCAAAGCACAGCGCTAACCATAGAGTAGTTTTTTCTGGTGATTTAGGTGCAACTCACACACCATTACTCGCAAGCCCTAAAAGCCCCTATAGAGCAGACACTCTAGTGATAGAGTCAACATACGGCGATAAAAACCATCAAGGACGAAAACAGCGCAGTGAAAGCTTAAGAAAGGTAATAGAAAAGTCTGTAGCTGATAATGGCGTAGTATTGATCCCAGCCTTTAGTATTGGCCGAACCCAAGAGCTACTCTATGAGCTTGAACAAGTTATCCATCGGTATCAGAACAGGAGTGAAGTGTGGCGACAAATAGAAGTCATCGTCGACTCGCCCATGGCGGCAAAATTTACCGAGCACTATTTAGAATTTAAGACATTGTGGGACAAAGAAGCCAAGCAGAGATTAAGCCAACACCGACACCCTTTAGACTTTGAGCAGCTTTACACTGTAGGCAGTCATCAAGAGCATTTAGCCACTATAGAATACCTAAGTAAGCGCAATAAACCTGCAATCGTCATAGCAGCCAGCGGCATGTGCACTGGTGGGCGAATTCAAAACTACTTAGCTAAGCTATTGAGTAATCCAACCACCGACATCATATTTGTCGGTTACCAAGCACAAGGAACAACAGGCCGAGAGATCCAAACCTACGGCCCTAAAGGCGGTTACTGCATCATAGAGGGCAAAAGAGTCGAAATAAAAGCGGGCATACATACATACAGTGAGTGGTTACTCCGCCCACGCAGACCAACGTAACCTAATTAACTTCGTCAAAGGGATGCGAGTTAAGCCAACGCTTATACGTATCGTTCACGGAGATAATGAAGCTAAAAATGCTTTGGCAATGGAATACAAAAAGTTACTGCCAGATGCAAAAGTAGAGATAGGAACATGAAAAATTTGTAATTAATACCAATTGCATTAAGTATTTCCTAGACTCTCATAGTAACCAACACACTTGGAATAGACAGTAGAGCTAGCTGGTCGTAGGCAGAAGCTCTAACACAAACAACCAGGTGATCCATATAAACTCCGTTAGAAGTTTTGACGGCCAAGCGTATGTCGATTATGTCGAGAATCTAGGGTTCAACTAAAGTTCACAGACTTGATTTAAAAAAGAATGAACTATAAACTACTGAATAGTATGAAAAATATCATTATAAGCATCGTCAGCCAATATTAGAGTTTTAATTATGTTTATTACTATTGCCATCCCCATCTACAATGCTGAAAAATACATAGCACAAGCCATTCAATCAGTTTTAAATCAAGATCATAAGAGTTTTGAGCTAATCTTAATTAATGATGGTTCAACAGACAACTCAATGGCGATAGCACGGACTATTAGCGACCCTAGGATTAAAATAATAGACGATGGAGTAAATAAAGGGCTATCTGAGCGGCTAAATCAAGTCGTTAAACTGGCAAAATATGAACTCATAGCAAGAATGGATGCCGACGACATCATTCCTTGCGATCGAATTACAAAGCAAATAAAATTCTTAGCAGATAACCCTGAAATAGATCTTGTAAGTACCGGTTTAGGTTATATTGACAACAAAGGGGTGAATGATACTTTTATACCGAAAAAACAGATAGATATGACTCTAGATAAAATGCTAAATGGCAAGCATTGTATATGTCATCCAACATTATTAGTACGCAAATGCTGGTATCAACGCAATGTTTATGATCCTAAAATGAAACGGATTGAAGACTCAGAATTGTGGCTACGAGCCTATCTATCCAAAGATCTAAACGTCGGGTTTATATCAGACATCGGTTATTATTACCGTTCAGACAACACCTTATCAAAATCTAAATACCGTATATCTTTTACATCAAAAATATTAATGATTGCTAACAAAGATATATGCAAGCGACTTAAATCTAAATATATAGCCAAATATGCTTTAAAATTAATTGCTAACGAAATTATCTTTTTATTTGGCCTGCAATACCGCTTACTTTCACGTAATTCATCTAGTAACGCTGATATGAGTGTATCGATAAAATATAATAGTACTGTTACGATGATTGATAAAAATATGAGCAGCTAACGCTTTGGGCATTTATACCAATTGCATTAAAAGTTTGACCATTCTGCGGCAATTCAAAAATGCTGTAGGCAATTAGGTGGACTTAAGCTAACCGTTTCTCACGGCTCAGGCATCCTGCTGAGCTCTCGATATTGCTCCTACATTATTCTAGCTTCGACCATCCTTGGTCTCCTACCGCCTAAATCTGATCGCCAAAGAGGGCCGGATTGTTTTATGTGAACTGCTCAAATACTTAATACAATTGGCATACTAATTAAAAAGAACTATTTTCTACAAAGCACTAAGCACTAAGCACTAAGCACTAAGCAGCTTAACAGTGCCTATATGGATATTTACTTAATAGGCCTCTATCGACTTATCTTTCCAGATTTAGGCAATACTCTAACCGTCTTTATGCCAATTCAGCCATCAGTAATAACTGCTACGGTTTTTTACCCGAAAACCTGTTTGCCTTCATTAAGATGCAAAACTGACTACATTATCTTGGCGCAGTTCATTGTTTTGTTCTTGCATAAATAGTAGGTCACATATCCCATCTCTAGGTGCAAAACCAGTTGGAGCAGACAATAGAATATTTCTAATTTCTTCATGGTCAAAACAATGGCAAGCAGTATCCAATTTTTTCAAAATGACAGAGTAATCATTCCAAGACAAAAAGGCTTCAGAAGCAGTCATTATTCGCTCATGGTTTGTGCCAACCACATTTTCACCAATCAGCAACTCTTCATACAACTTCTCACCAGGTCTTAGCCCTGAAAATGAGACAGTTATATCCCCTTCAGGGTTTGAATCATCTTTTACGGTAAACCCACTTAAATGGATCATCTTCACGGCTAAATCAACAATCTTCACCGGCTCCCCCATATCAAGCACAAACACGTCACCACCCTTTCCCATTGCGCCAGCCTGAATAACTAACTGCGAGGCTTCTGGTATTGTCATGAAAAACCTAGTGATATCAGGGTGAGTAACAGTAACTGGACCATTTTTAGCAATTTGCGATTTAAACAAAGGAACAACGGATCCAGAAGAGCCTAGAACATTTCCGAAGCGCACCATACAAAAACGGGTATTGTGAGATTCTTTCGCTAATGCTTGTAAAACTAGCTCAGCCATTCGTTTTGTAGTGCCCATTACATTGGTAGGTCTAACCGCTTTATCAGTTGAAATAAGTACAAAGGTTTCGACGTTAGCAGCTATAGCAGCTTTGGCAGTATAAAGCGTACCAAACACATTATTGCGTACCCCTTCAACCACGTTATGCTCGACTAATGGCACATGTTTATAGGCTGCGGCATGATAAACAGTCTGGACAGCAAAAGATTGCATAATAGCTTGCACCCTGTTCATTTTTTGAACAGATCCCAGTAAAGGTAATACTTCAACTTCGATATTCAACGTTGATGCAATAGCAGAAAGCTCCCTATCGATGGCATAAAGCCCAAATTCAGAAAGCTCAAAAAGTATCAGTTTCTTTGGTGCGAGCTGTAGCACTTGTCTACAAATCTCCGAGCCAATCGAACCACCCGCACCAGTGACCATAACAACTTTATTAGTAATATTGCTAGACATAAGATCCTGACGAGGCGGCACAGCATCTCGACCTAACAAGTCATCTATTTCAACTTCTTTAATATCGGAGTACAGCTTTTTGCTACAGACGAGGTCATTCATTGAAGGGATCGTCATTACTTGCACCGCTAACGGCTCTAGCTTTTTAAGAATACTTTGCCGCTGGCTGCGACCAGCACTTGGCAACGCCAATAGGACTTTCGTTACCGATTTTTGCTTAATCAATTTGCGAATAATTGAAGGAGAATGTACATGTACGCCCTGTATAATCGTACCTTGCAACGATTCATCATCATCAACAAACGCAAAAGCATGATATTCGTGGCTTTGATTGAGCGAGGTTAATAATTGACGACCACTTACACCTGCACCATAAATAATGACAGCCTCTCCGAGCTTCTGCCTGCCATTTCCAATAACCGAGCGAATGAAAAAACGTGAACCACCAATCATGACAAAAGCAAAAAAAGCAAAAATAATCGGCACTGTTCGAGGGATGACCCAGTTAGCATAGTAAGACAGAATGACGAGAGATATAGCGGAAATAAAGATACCAATAACAATGGCTGAGAGCGCTTGCAATCCCATGTAACGTAACACTGCCCGATATAGCCCTAAACGGACAAATGCAAATACACTCAAGGGGAGAATAGATAGAATTAACAACCAATTCTCAGTAACCGCTAGCACTGAAAGTGAGTCCAATCTCACTAGCATCGCCAACCAAAATGCAGCCACTAACGAAATCATGTCAATGCAAACGCTAAGTATACGTTTATTACGCCTCTTTAGCGTAAATAAAATGTGTAAAGCAAACATAAAAAACATCCATTTAAAATAAATAATCAACTACAGATCCATCTGAGTACCAGTAGCTTAACAATGAATTCACATAAGATGCAAATGATACCACACGTCAAGAATTTGACTAGTTATAATGTTGTTGACGCACAGTTAAATCGACCACTGCAGCGAAGCGAATGAAAATGATGGGGTAACCACCCGATAACCCACCAGAATACTTCTAAAAGACGTTACTTCGCTGTCAAAAGTAACAGTACTGTTGTGGAGTATTTTAACAAACGAAGGCAATCTACGATTAACACCTAATTTGTATTCATCCACCAAGGGGTTATAACTTTAACCATTAGGAAGTTGTCAGCGTCAAATACTTACTGGTTTTAACGTTGACCAAAGAGTAATACCATTGCATTAAGTATTTGACCCGTTCAGAGCCCCTCAGTCTTTTCAATTCAAAGCGCATTGGTAAAGAAATGGTTATTCCCTTTTAAGCCAATGCAAAGCAGAAGTGGAAAGACTGAGGGGCTCACGTAGTGCGGGTTTCAAAACGCTGTATGCTTCGCTATGGGATTTGGATATAGAATAAC
>NZ_JBFRMK010000216.1:9238-9494 GCF_041470405.1 Shewanella sp. 10N.286.45.A1 | reverse complement strand
CTGAATGGTCAAACTTTTAGTGCAATTGGTATGAGGTATTTGTGACAGAAGTTGAATAAGTTTTGAGCGGCTTAAGTGCTTGCTAAATTGTTCACGACCAGTGTGATCATGCCCTACAAGGTGAAAAGAAGATTTGCCTAAATCGATTCCAATGACTTTAATAGTAGACATGATGGTTCGCCTCTTTCGATTGCCAAGCTCTAAGTTTAGCTTAGGGGTGAGGCGGACCATCTAATTAAGCCCTCATTATGAGTAA
>NZ_JBFRMK010000216.1:0-8496 GCF_041470405.1 Shewanella sp. 10N.286.45.A1 | reverse complement strand
AAGCCCTCATTATGAGTAATGCCGATCGTTTAAGAACATTTGAACGATCTTGCAGATAGTTGATCATCCCTACTTGTATTCTGGTAGGAATTTTTTATGTTTGCGCAAGAGCTTGAGCTAGTACATGATTCCGTTGAAGACAATGGGTCCTATAGCACTGTAATGGACGCTATCGATTCGGAGTGGTTCGAACAATCATTACTTGCATCTAATATCCCTAATCGCCGCTTGCCTGCACAGCAGGCTGCTTGGCTTGTACTGTGGACGGGGCTAATTCGTAACCATTCAATTAAAGAAGCCTGCGGCTCAATGGGTATTGCGCTCCAACCTGGAGACAATGCTTGGTCCCGTGTCGCACCAAGTGTATTGAAAGATTGTCGCCGTCGTTTAGTCGAAGTCCCAATGTCTTACCTATTTAAATCCACCGTTTCTGCTTGGCTTGAGCAAGCTTTGGGGGAGAGTAATGACCTAGGTCTTACAACTCTCGCTGTTGATGGAACCGTGTTTCGTTGTCAAGACTCAGAAGAGAATGCACAAGAGTTTGGTTTTATTTCAAACACACACAAGCCTTACCTTCAGCTTCGATTAGTCAGCCTCATTTCGACCGAGATCAGAATGGTATTGGGGGCAGCCTTTGATCGTTGTTATTTCTCTGCGGACTTACTTTTAAATTGGGAAAACTCTGGAAAACAGCGTCACTGGCTAACCCCGGTCAAATCAAAAATGTGCTATGAAATCGTCGAAAAATTTGCTGACAATGATTTGCTTATTGATCTGCCTGTTTCACCGCAAGCTAGAAACAAGAACCTTAATTTACCTGAAACATGGCCGGCCCGTTTTATTGCTTATAAAAAGCCAAAGGGTGAAATTAAAGGCTTCGTTACCTCATTGGTTGACCCGGTTAAGTATTCACTTGATAAACTGTTGAGTATCTACTGGCAACGTTGGGAAATGGAAGAAGGATATGGCGAGCTTAAACAAACTCAACTGCAAAGCAACGCTACGAAGCCGTTTTGCAGAAGGTGTAAGACAGGAACTGCGGGTGTTCTAATCGCTTACAATCTGGTTCGACTAGAGATGGTCGCGATAGCCAAGGAGGCGGAAGTTGCTCCAACTCGTATCAGTTTTACCGCCGAAATAAGTTTAATCGACACGGAGCTAAGATAGTTTTCTTTAGCCCCGAATGGGAAGCTGCCGGCTACGCTGAAACAAATGCGAGCCGATATAAAACACTGCATCCTTCCCAGGGCGCGAGCGTACTTTGATGGTTTTATAACCCAAAGAAGACTCGCGCCCGATAATCATCGTTCCGCCCAGCTTTCTTCAACTTCACTTTTTGGCTTGGCGCTCCACAATCGCATTGCTTCAACATGTTCATCACGAAGCGTCTAAATAACGCGATGTTTTCTACTGCACCGTCTAGCGTGATACGTGAGTTATCCTCTTTAAAACAATATCTAATACATAGTGTTGACTATTTTCGAACCGCAGTGCTGCCGATGTTAGTGTCCTAACATCTTATGATTAGCGGCCATAGAGTTAATGTAATATGACGTCTCTATTGTTGTTTTACCCTTGATATGACGATGCCTTTCCACAGCTATTATACTACGTACAGTGGGCCATTTTTGTGTTAATTCTTCAGGTAACTTCGCTTTTAATTGGAATACGTACCGCTCTTCACTGCGACCATGATGTTTCTCTTTGATTTCTGTAACGATTTTTTCCTTACCTGCATCAAAGACGGCCTGAAATTGCTCGACAACAGCAGCTCTTAATTTGGGTTGGTTCTTCTTAACTTGAACAACAACATGAGCTTTTTTTTCTGCAATTTTCTCGAGCGTGTCACGCTGACAATGGAGAGCATCAATCGTTACAACACTGCCTTTTACGTTTATAATATCAAGCATTTGACGCACTACATTAATCTCGCCATTCTTGTTTTCTGTTGGCTTTTGACTCAGAACGAGACCACGCTCAGTGTCGTAGGTGGTGACCAATTGTAATGCTGTTTTTCTGTCATTTCGGTACGAGCCACGCAGTACTTTTCCGTCAAACGCTATGATGGGCTTATTCTGGCTCGCCCGCTGCTCGTTTATCCATAGGGATAATGCCTCAAGCAAAGACTCTGCAACAGCTAAACGCAAGATCCGTGCTATTGTGTGTCTTCGTGGAGTGCCGTATTCAAATGGTCTGTGCTTCCTTAACCAATCCAGCTTTTCTTCACCATAAAATTCAATATTTTGCCAACCTTCACACCCTGATGAAATGGCGCTGATAACAAGGAAAATAACGTCAATGAGATCATGTTTCTGGTTTATGTCAGAGCGAGTATCCTCGACGACTGATAAGTGTTCAATGAGATTCAAAGTGATTACGTAGCGATGAGTTTGGCACTATTAGATCATGTCCGCTGACAAAGTGCGATCCCGCTCTGGTATCCTTCCAGATAAAAGAAAGCACCGAATGTATATTTGGTGACCTGTTTGATATTGATCGCAGTGCCTTCTCAGGTTTGTTTAGATTTGAATATTTTCACTCTGTGAGTAAAACGATAGCAGAAAGCGATATGATTGGTTTAATTCCTGAAATAGTCATTGCCAATGAGTTGGCCACTGGTGAGATGGTACTTTTAGACGTATTGGATATGCCTGACATCAAAGTCGATTATGGTGTGGTATTCCATAAGTCACGAGTGCCTGATGCTACCAATAAATTGTTTCTTGAGTTTTTTAAGTCATTGGTTGCCAACCCCTGCCATTAAAAGGGTCATTTATAGTGTGACTTTCGGCTTTTACTAAAGCTGTAGAGGGAACTGTTTTTATACTGTTCTACTTAATACAGAGGCCGTTAAATGTTAATTTTCCTGCCTCTGCTTTTAAAAGTGAAACCTAGTTAGATAGTTCTATGTTGCCACTAATTGTCGAAGCGCTGAGGCTCGCGCTGCCATCACCAGTTTGAAACTTTAGGTATGTTTGTGGAGAGTACTTTTCTTTTGATACCTGATCATTGCTTAGCTTGTTCTTGATAGTACCTCCTGGGCCACCATTGATATCGAACGACACATTCACTTCACTATTAAAGTGGACGTCAATATCACCACTGACACTGCCTAGTTTTGCTTTGTCAGTAAGTTTGCCTACTGAAAGCTCAATATCGCCGCTAACGGTTTTTATGCTAAGGCTGTCTATATCACCTAATGCAACTGTCGCATCGCCAGAGACTAACTCGACAGATACTTGGTCGGCACGACTGTTTGCTGTTAGCTCTCCACTCACCAAACGATAAGCGACTTTGCCTGAACTGTCGGTGTCCTTTATCTCACCTGAGACAGTTTCTAGCATTACTTTGCCGCTAAGTTCACGGCTAGTGATATCTCCTGATACGGTATGCAGCATGATTTTATCCTTTAGCTGGCTGGCTTTTATATCGCCACTGACCGAGCTAATATCCATTTTGCCGTCAAATGCGTCGATACGATAATTAGCCGAAACACCTTCTGCTTGTAACTTTATCTGTTGAGGAAGCATGATGGTTAATTGTGAGCCATCTTTGTTGTTGCTGTTGTATTGCCTAGGCATTTTGTCTTCTATGACGACATGACTACCTTTAACAGTGAAGGTCAATCCTTCACTAAGCTCATCAAGCTCACCTTTGACAGATATTTGGTTTTTATCCCAAGACTTAAAGATAACATCTCCTCGTTGAACATTGACGCTGACCTTAGCTTTGCCTTGGATCGACTGTGTTTGATCGACGGTCTCTGCAGCGACTAGCGTTTGACTGAAGATAAGCGAGGTTAATGCTAAACCGATAAGTGGTGTTCTATTCATATTAGTGCTCCCTGATTTTTGTCTGCAGCAGGTAATTTTTGACCTTGCTGTAATAACTCAATTTCTCGTTGTTGGGTCCAAAGCCACAGTTGCCATAGCTCTTTATCGTTGGGGGTTTTCTTTAGTGTTTGGTAAATTTTTTCAGCGGCTTTTCTGAGTTGTTCAATGCCCTTATTGAGTGGTAAGCCCAATTCACTTGATTGCCAGTTAACTTTCTGACTTTGTTCTAATAAAGCAACTTGCTGCTCATGTTCTAGCTTTATATCTGCAAGTGTTGTTAACAGTGGTACAGTCACTGCTTGCGCGGTATAAGTGGGCGTGATAGCGCTGTTATTCCATAGTGTTGTGCCAATAACTGCACAGAGGAGTACCACGCTTGCAACAGCCACTCTGCGCCAATGATTCGGCTGGTTGTATTCCGGTTTATCCAGTTGCTTTTCGATATCAGTCCACAGTTCCCGCTTAGGCGTTAATGTGTTGGGTGTTTGTGCGATCAACTGCTGCAATTTATCTTGTGAATGGCTCATTTCTATACCCCTGTTAACCATCATTTAATCCAGCATTTCAGCTAATAACTTTTGTGCTCTATGGTATTGCGCCTTACTGGTTCCCGAAGCGATCCCCATAAGCTGACCAATCTCTTCGTGTTTGTAGCCTTCAAGTGCATGCAATACGAACACTATTCGGGCTCGTTCAGGCAATCTAACCAAAATTTTATCGAGATCTTCATACTCATCATTGACCGTTTCGACATCTGTGTCGCTGGCAATAAATCGAGACCAAAAAGAGCGGTGCTTTTTAAGGCTGTTTAGCGCCTGATTAACCGATAGGCTGTGCAGCCAAGTGGTGAACTGGCTTTGCCCTTTAAACTGAGGCAGCTTTTGCCACAGAGTAACAAAACAGTCTTGGGTGGCATCTTCTGCTAATGCAACTTGCCCTGTAATGCGAAAGCACAGTGCATACACTCGTTTATGGTGTTGCTGATAAAGCTGCTTAAACGCCGCTTTGTCGCCTTTTTTGGCGCTATCGATAAGGTCAGGTTCATTAAATGAACTCTGTTGTAAGACCTTCAATTGTGCTGTCACTACATGTTCCTTATGTGCCTGCCGATATAGATAAGACAAAGCTAACCTATAAAAAGGTTTAAACAGAAATAAAATAAATATTAACTTGGGTATTGTTACTGAGGCGATAGCGGGCTTAAAGAGGGGGCTAACAAGGTTTGATGGGGCTGATAGGCAACCCCATTTTGGTAGCGATTTAGTCTTGGCTTACTTTTTCGTAGACCAATTGTGCGCCGACAAGGTCTGAAAGCGCAGTTCCAACGGTTTTAAATAGGGTGATTTGCTCTGCACTCTTCCTTGCTAGCGTTCCAGAACGGCATAATTGAGCCAACTCGCCTTTTACTTCATCGAGGGAGAATACGCCTTCCGCGACAGGCAATAACAGTTCACCTGCTTCAGCAAACACATTGATTTTCGAATCAACAAATACTGCTGATTTTTGAATCAATGCCGAGTCACACTCGCGGCGATCATGGTTATGATTACCGACAAAATCGGTATGGGTGCCTGCTTGTACCCACTCTGCTGGGAATAAGGGAGTTGGTGAGCCTGTTGCGCAGCTGATTATATCTGCTTCACGTACGCTAGCTTCTAGGTCTTCGCAGTAGATCACTTCGATATCACTGCGCTTATTACGGATAAGCTCAATCGTTGCTCGGGCTTTGACTTCACTGCGACCCCAAATCTTAATCTGAGTAATTGGCCGAACACTCGCATGGGCAAGCGCCATAAATGAAGCCAAATTGCCAGTACCACATACTAGCAACTTATTAGAATTTTCACGGGATAAATACCGGCTGCCAAGTGCTGAAACCGCTGCTGTGCGCCAGTAGGTTACACTGGTGCCATCAACTAACGCTTGTGGCTCACCGGTTTCGCGGCTAAAAATAAGGATTTTCGAATAGAGGCTAGCCAAGTTTGGATCTTTTTTAGGGTTGCTTGGAAAGTAGGTAAAAGCTTTTACTGCAATGGTTTTTTCGTTCCACGATGGCAGCACGGCAAAAGCATCACTGTGACTGGTTGATTCATCAAGACTAAACACTTGGCGTTGTGGCATACCCGCTGGTCGAGAAAATGTTTCATCGAGCGCCTTAACCAACTCTTTGAAATCTAAGGACTGGTGTACAGATTCAGCAGTAATGACTTGCATGATGGTCTCTTAATAATTAAGGTATATTTTATACTATTTTGCTTGGCTTGCTAGAATGAGTCAATCGACATTTTATATGGATATACGCTGCATTAGCTTGGATACAGCAAAAGAAGTGCTGTAGTGCTATCTACTTTGTTAAGCATTGTTCTGTGGTATGGAAGATATATAGGGTAGTGTTCTGGCATCAATGCTCTATACTTAATGTTAACAAAATCAGTGCTTTGCGGCTGCTGACTTAAAACGGTATTTGCTAAATATTACGATTTTATTACATTTTTATGGTTTAAATGATTAAATGTGCGGCCATATATAACGTAATGTTGTAGAATCGCGGTCATATTTAATGTTGCTCATAAGATGTTTTTATCTTGCTGTTGGGGGTTATATGTTGATCCGTCATAAGTTACTTTTAAGTGCTGTGCTATCTATAGCAGCGCTTGCTGCTATGTTTGGTTTACAGCTTTATTTTGGCCAAGTTCAGTCTGAACTTTCTAAAGCATCACAAGAGATCTCTAGCCTTAAAAGTGAAGTGTTAAGTCTGCGCCGTGATGAAAAAGATTTCCTTTCTCGATTGGATCTTAAGTATGTTGATAGACACCAATCAAATCATAATGATATTAAAGCACTGACCCAAGATCTCAATCAAGCGTTTACTCGATATGGCATTCCTACAGAGGCGCTGACGACATTTAACAATGACTTGAGCCTATACAGTAATACATTTAAAAATGTCGTTGCACTAAACCAACAGATAGGTCTAACCCCTAAATCTGGGCTATATGGCACGCTGCGCAGCGCTGTTCATCAGGTTGAGTCATTGGTAAAGCAATATGACGAGCCGCAATTAATGGTGCAGATGTTACAACTTCGTCGAGCAGAGAAAGATTTTATGCTTCGCCGCAGCGATAGCTATATTGCTAAATTTGATGCCGGCATTAATCAGTTTAATAGTGTGTTATCGCAATCGCTTTTAGAGGAGTCCTCAAAGCAAGATATTGCCAAATTTATCAATCAATATAGTGCTGACTTTAAGCAGTTAGTGGTCAAAGAGCGTCAACTGGGTCTCAGTATTACTCAAGGGGAAATGGGCAAACTAAGGCAGGCGGTTGCCAATACCGACAGTGCTCTGAATCAGCTTGAGTCTTTAGCCCGGTCAGCCATTGAAGAGAAAGAAAACTCGGCATTTATCCTAGGCTTATCGATCGCGGTGTTAATTGCACTTGCTTTAGCTGGCGCAACTTTTGTTATTATTCGCAGTATTATTGATCCAGTGAAGCAGATCACTGCGGTAATAACTCATATTGAAGAGAACAAAGACTTGTCGATGCGCTGTGATGACAGCAGTGATGATGAGCTTGGCCAAATAGCTAAACACTTCAACAGTATGGTTGAGAGCTTTCAGGAGCTTATTGAGCAGGTGACAACCTCGGTCGATACCATGAACCAATCTTGCCAAGACCTCGCCAGTAATGTGAATAGAGCTTCGCAAGGGGTCAGCAGTCAGTTAAATGAAACTGACATGGTTGCAACCGCTGTGACCGAAATGGGCGCGACTATCGAAGAGATTGCTAAAAATACTGAGCTAGCCGCCAATAAGGCCAGTAGTACACATCAGAACGCTCAACTTGGCCAGCGCGGTGTAGAACAAACTATCGAAAAGATAGAGTCATTAGCATCTCAAATTAATGAATCTTCAATTGTTGTCAATGAACTTGAAAAAGATAGTGAAACCATCGGCAGCGTATTAAGCGTGATTAAGTCTATTGCTGAGCAAACAAACCTACTCGCTTTAAATGCAGCGATTGAGGCGGCGCGTGCAGGGGAGCAAGGAAGAGGTTTTGCTGTCGTTGCCGATGAAGTGCGTAGTTTAGCCTTGAGAACACAAGAGTCTACTGAAGAGATATCTAATATTGTGCAGACATTGCAGGGTCGAACTCGCTCTATTGTGCAGGTGATGAACGCGAGCCGAACTCAAGGCGATGAAAGTGCTGTACAAGCCGCTTCAGCTGGTGATCTACTGCAACAGATAAACAGTGATGTTACTAATATTATGGATATGAGCACTCAGATCGCAGCAGCGATTGAGGAGCAAAGTATGGTGGCGACAGAGGTAAATAAAAACGTAGTGGTGATTAGAGATATTGCTCAAGCCACTGCTGATACTGCCGCTGAAAACTCTGCAGCAACAGAAAATGTAAAAGAGCGAGCTGAGTTTTTACAACGTGCAGTGAGTAAATTCAAAATCTAACCTTATGCTCTGAACAATAAAAAAGGCTAGCCTCATGGCTTAATGCCGATCAGTTAAGGCCAATATGATCGGTTGACCGATCTTTACAATGCTTCAAAATCCAGTACAGACTCTTCTTTGTACTGGATTTTTTATGGAACTTTCTGAAGCTTTAGCGCGTACCTCTATCAACCGACTTACCGAGTTCGACAGCCTTGG
>NZ_JBFRMK010000215.1:0-944 GCF_041470405.1 Shewanella sp. 10N.286.45.A1 | reverse complement strand
AGTGGGCTTACTCGTTATTCATCTGATTTGAGCTGTGCAAGCTTCTAAATCATGGATGATTTAGCAGAGCCTATAGGGATATATTCACGGCGACTTGCAAAAGCTCAATACAGCTGAATTTTCTGAACCCTTATACTGACCTTTAAACTCTTTGTGCTAAGGCATTTCTGTCCAAAACTGGTTCAGTGGTAGATGCCCTCCTCTGTGTAAAAAAGAGAACTGTCATGGGCCTTCTACAGGAATTCTATTGCTCTAGCCTAGCGACAAATAAAAAAGGGAGCCTATGGCTCCCTTAAATAGATATTGCTGCGATGAACTGTTAACTAGCTGTAACAGCTACCAGCTACCAGCTACCAGCTACGCATCTTATGGCCTTTAAGCGCATAGAATAGAATGAATAGGTAACAAGGCAGACACACCCAGTAAGCTAGCTGTGTATTGTCAGCAAAATGAGCAACCTTACCAAAAACTAGCGGTAAGATAGCGCCACCGGAGATCCCCATAATTAACAGTGCAGAACCTTGCGCGGTATATTTACCAAGACCTTCAAGCGCTAGAGGCCAGATTGATGGCCAAACCAATGCATGTGCAAGCCCCATCATCGCCACGAATGTGACCGTATTTGGAATAACAGGAATACCACTCCAGCCCCATAAAATGTCTGCTATAAATGTGCTATCAGCAGATGCAGTGGTTGCACCAATGACACATAAAATACCCGCTATAGCCGAACCTAACAGTGCTTTTTCTTGAGTAATAAATCGAGGAATACAGGTGACACCAATAATGTAACCCAGCACCATAAACACCATAGTATACGAGGTTAATGAAGCAAAGTTATTAACCCCCAGGCTAGCACCATACAAGCCAATTGTGTCGCCAGCGATTACTTCAACACCAACATAAGCAAATAGTGCAACGGGAGAAATACATAGACAGGCATG
>NZ_JBFRMK010000214.1:0-28758 GCF_041470405.1 Shewanella sp. 10N.286.45.A1 | reverse complement strand
AATGCAATTGGTATAAATGTAAAACAGTAGGTTTCAAGCTGTTCAATATCTGCCGCTTTGTTGGCATCATATTTGCTTTTAACTAGATAATAGGTAATTTAAGCGGGCGCTTGAGCCGATATTTTGACGCTAATTACCCAACCTAACGATCTATTTTTGCTTTGATGGGAACGCTGACGGAGAAGTTATGCAGCAGATGACCAATATTTTACTCAGTAGTGCCGATGCCGCCAGTGCTAAAAAAACAGCGGTAAGCGCAAAGCCCGAGCTGAGCGCAGAAGGTGATAATTTCTCTGCGGCTCTTGCAAAGGCCAGCAAAGAGGGTGCTACTGCTGAGCAACAAAAAATAGATGGAAACGCAGCATTAACCACTGCAACGACAGGTGAGCAAAAACAAAGCGACATAAAAGACACGAACAGTAATCAAGAACCAAGCAATAGTGATGATGTCAATCAGGTGTTGGCTCAAATTAATCTTGCTAACAATTTTCCTGTTAGCGCAGATGAGGATGCTCAAAGCGACTCGATGATTGCCGCTGACGGCGAAGGTTTGCCGTTAGACAATGATACAGCAGCTGAGCTTGCCACATTGAAGGCTGGCAGCGAAGCAACTGACAACAGTGACTCTGATGAATCCATCGCATTATCTGATGATATTTTACAAGCATTAAGCCTTCAAACTGGCCTCTCTGAACAAGCGTTAAATGAAATGCCCAAAGCTGAGCTTGAAGCGTTGCTAGCACAAAGTAAGATTTTAGATGCCGACGGTAAGCTACTAGCGCAATACGCCATCGCAGCGGCTCCAAGTATGGCAACCATAAATTCTGCAGATGGACTTAACGCCTCTGCTAATAAAGTTGATAACGCAAATGGCTCTGAAGTAAACAGCAACACTAACAATGGCCCTAAACAAACAAGCAATATTCCTGCCGCAGATGTGTTAACTCAGCAGTCTATCGATCCGAACACTAAAGCCGAAAGCCGCGATATTCTCGGCAAAGAAGCAGCCATTCAAGCAGGGGCAGCAACCAGCACTGCTGAAGCGGTTTCCAAGCGAGCTGATATAGAAAATAACAGTAATGGAAAACTTAGCAATACAGCCAATAGTATGGCGGCAGAACAGCTTAAAGGTGCAGAGTTGTCAGTGAGGTTGACCCCGATTCAAATGGGGTTGGAAGCAAACCTTGCTAGCGGTAATGAAGAGCTTTCTACCCAAGATATTAAGACGGTATCAGGCCTGCAAGCTCATAATCTACAAATTCAGCAGAGTTTAACCCGTGTTGAACCGCAGCAGATCCAGTTGGCGCTGAAACAACATGCTGATCAAGCCTCTCAGATGCAGGAGATGATCCAACGTTTTTCTCCGGTAATGAAGCAGCAGTTGATGACGATGGTTAGTCAAGGCGTGCAACATGCTGAGATCAGACTCGACCCAGCAGAGTTAGGCAGTATGATGGTGCGGATCCAAGTTCAGGGTGATACCACTCAAGTGCAATTCCAAGTGAGCCAACATCAAACTCGAGATCTCGTTGAACAAGCAATGCCTCGATTACGTGAAATGCTGGCCGAGCAAGGTATGCAATTAACCGATGGCCAAGTATCGCAAGGCGACCGAGGTAATGACCAATCATTCCAAGGTGATAGAGACAGCCGAGGCAATAGTCACGGTGAAATGGATGAAATTTCAGCAGAAGAGCTGATTGTTGGCGCAAATCAGGCAACAAGTTCTGCTTCAGGTATAGATTATTACGCATAAGCAGGTAACCTATAGCACAGTTAAAAACTTAGCTTAACTTGTGATGTTGGCCGAGTTAAGCAAGTGCATAGAGGTCCAGTTAGGGAAAGCAGATGGCAGAAGAAGAATCATTAGAGCTTGAAGTCAGTGACAAGCCGAAAAGTAAGAAGAAGTTAGTGCTATTTGGCAGCATTGCAGCGGTACTTATTGTAATCATCGCAGCAACACTCTGGTTGCTATTAAGTGGCGACGAAACTGCAGAGCAAACGGGCAATGGAGAGGTTGTTGCTGAAGAGAAAGCCTCGGATAAAAGGGAAGCCTTTTACGCCGCAATGCCACGCCCGTTTCTGTTTAACTTGCCAGGCAACGGTCGTACTCGGCTCGTCGAAATCAAAGTACAGTTAATGGTGCGTGGTAAAGATGATGATGTTTTGATTAAAAAGCATATCCCATTAATTGAAGATGCATTATTAACCACCTTTAGTGGCGCAAATGTGCAAAAACTCAGTACCTTAGCGGGTAAAGATGAACTGCGACTTTTAGCATTGCTCAACGTACAAAATACGCTGCAACCAATTATTGGTCGTAAAGTTGTTGAAAAAGTATTATTTACCGGCTTTGTAATGCAGTAAATTTGCACGGCTCTTTTTGTAAACCAAACGTTTTTATATAGGCAAAGGCAATATCGTGAGTGATTTATTAAGCCAAGACGAAATTGATGCGCTACTACACGGTGTAGATGACGTCGAAGAGGACATGATAGAGGACGGTGAGCTTGATGCCCGTGCCTATGATTTCTCTTCGCAAGACCGTATTGTGCGTGGCCGAATGCCAACGCTGGAGATTGTTAACGAGCGTTTTGCTCGCCACCTGCGAATTAGCATGTTTAACATGATGCGCCGCGCGGCTGAAGTGTCAATTAACGGCGTACAAATGCTCAAGTTCGGTGAGTATGTCCACACTCTTTTTGTACCAACAAGCTTGAACATGGTGCGTTTTAGTCCGTTAAAAGGGACTGCGCTTATTACCATGGAAGCAAGGCTAGTTTTTATCCTCGTAGATAACTTCTTTGGCGGTGATGGACGTTTCCACGCAAAGATTGAAGGGCGAGAATTTACCCCTACTGAACGCAGAATTGTGCAACTGCTGCTTAAAATTATCTTTGAAGATTATAAAGAAGCTTGGGCGCCGGTGATGGATGTTGAGTTCGATTATCTCGACTCTGAAGTCAACCCCGCGATGGCGAATATCGTGAGTCCAACCGAAGTGGTAGTGGTCAGTTCATTCCATATCGAAGTCGATGGTGGCGGTGGTGATTTCCATATCACGATGCCGTATTCGATGATCGAACCTATTCGAGAGCTGCTCGATGCAGGTGTGCAAAGTGATACTCAAGATACTGATATGCGTTGGTCGCAAGCACTGCGAGACGAGATCATGGATGTTGATGTTGGTATCGACGCGACCGTTGTAGAACATCAGGTGACATTACGTGACGTGCTTGAATTTAAGGCTGGGGATGTGATCCCTGTTGAGCTGCCTGAACACATTATTTTGAAAGTTGAAGATCTTCCCACTTATCGTTGTAAGATGGGCAAAACTAAAGAGAATCTTGCATTAAAGATTTGTGAACAAATACAAAGGCCAGAAACGGTTAAGTCAGAACTTCAGTTGGTGACCCATAAAGGTAAACCGCGCGAACGTGCTGAGATATAAGGTGATAAGTAAATGAGTACAGATACAGGTGATGACTGGGCTGCCGCAATGGCAGAGCAAGCAATTGAAGAAGCACAAGCTGTAGAGTTAGATGAATTTAGCAGTGATGCCGCGCCACTAAGCGAAGAAGAAGCATCAAAACTTGATGCAATTATGGATATTCCTGTCACCATTTCAATGGAAGTGGGTCGCAGCTTTATCAATATACGTAATCTACTGCAGTTAAACCAAGGCTCGGTTGTTGAGTTAGATCGTGTTGCAGGTGAACCTCTCGACGTGATGGTTAATGGCACCTTAATCGCTCATGGTGAAGTGGTTGTTGTTAACGACAAATTCGGTATTCGCTTAACCGACGTTATCAGTCAGACTGAGCGTATCAAAAAGCTTAAATAAAGGGATTAGCAATGAGTTTTCAGCTTGCATTAGCTAGTCTTGGCAGCGTTGCTGTTACCGCAGAAAAGTCAGCGACGCCTTCAAGTGTTGCCACACTTGCCAGTATGGTAGGAGGGCTGATTGTTGTCCTGCTATTAATTTTTGCTTTGGCTTATATGGTGAAGCGACTTAATTTGGTACCCAGCAGCCAAGGAGTATTGAAAACACTTGCTGTTACGCCTCTAGGTCAAAAAGAGAAGCTGGTACTGGTAGAGGTTGACGGCCAACAGTATTTACTTGGGGTTACCCCGCATCAAGTTAATTTGGTTGATAAGCTTAGTGACCCCGTTGAGATCTCCACAGACTCCTTTGCGAGTCGTTTACGTCAAGCGAAGTCATCCCAATGATAAAATGGATTGTGTTATTTGGTGGCCTCGCGCTGTCGCTAATATCCCCTACAGTGTTAGCTGAAACAGGAATTTTGCCTGCGGTAACTGTGTCAACCGGGGCTGATGGTTCAACTCAGTATTCGGTAACCATGCAGATTTTACTGCTGATGACAGCGCTGAGTTTTATCCCTGCAGCTGTCATTATGTTGACCTCGTTTACCCGTATTATCGTGGTTCTATCGATTTTGCGCCAAGCAATCGGGTTACAGCAAGCACCCTCTAATCAAATTTTAATCGGTATCAGTATGTTCATGACATTTTTTATTATGTCGCCGGTATTCGATAAGATTTATGAGCAAGCTGTTAAACCTTATATTGAGCAGGGAATGCCCATTCAGGATGCTTTTAATACTGGCAAAGGGCCGCTGAAAGATTTCATGTTGTCGCAGACTCGTTTAACCGATTTAGATACCTTTATCGAAATTTCGGGTTACCAGAATATCAATGAGCCAGAAGATGCGCCGATGAGCGTGATTATTCCGGCCTTTATCACTAGTGAACTCAAGACGGCATTTCAGATCGGCTTTATGTTATTCGTACCATTTTTGGTATTAGATTTAGTGGTCGCCAGTATCTTGATGGCTATGGGTATGATGATGTTATCGCCTATGATTGTCTCTTTGCCGTTTAAGATCATGCTGTTCGTACTTGTTGACGGATGGAGTTTAGTGATGGGCACGTTAGCTAACAGTTTTGGGTTGTAGGTAGCTTATGAGTCCTGAAGCACTGATTGATATTTTTAGAGAAGCCTTAGCGGTTATTGTGACGATTGTTTCGATGATCATTGTGCCTGGACTCATTGTCGGCTTGATCGTGGCAGTATTTCAGGCCGCAACTTCGATTAACGAACAAACATTGAGCTTCCTACCGCGTCTGCTTACAACCCTTTTAGGCTTAATGCTGATGGGACATCTGCTTGTGCAAACGATGATGGAGTTTTTTATGCAGATGGTAAATATGATCCCGCAGGTTATCGGCTAATCATGCTATTGCAACTGTTTGAACCTCCTGTGTTACATCGTCAGCATTCAAGCGCTGTACTGTAAATTATGAATATCTTACTTGATACCATAATGGGTGGGATTGCTGGCTACATGTGGCCATTAACACGGATCTCTAGCATGTTTATGGTGATGGCGGTATTTGGTGCTAATACCACTCCATCGCGAGTTAGACTATTGTTATCCCTGACCGTTACTGCAGCAGTAGTGCCTGTGCTACCGCCAATGCCAGATATCGAGCTATTTTCCTTGAGCGCTGTGTTTGTCACCTTTCAGCAGATCATCATTGGCGTTTCCATGGGGTTTTCAACCCTGCTGTTAATGCAGACCTTTGTGTTAACTGGACAAATCATCGGTATGCAGACCAGTCTGGGCTTTGCTTCAATGATAGACCCAGGTTCCGGACAACAAACACCAGTCGTCGCTAACTTCTTTCTTTTGCTAACAACGATGATCTTTTTGGCAGTAGATGGACATCTATTATTGATCAAAATGGTGGTCGCCAGTTTTGATTCAATTCCAGTATCAATGGAAGGTCTAAGCCTCGCAAGTTATCGTATGTTTACCGAATTTGTCGGTTATATGTTTGGCGCTGCGCTGACAATGTCACTGTCAGCTATTGTGGCTCTTTTAACTATTAACCTTTCTTTTGGGGTGATGACGCGCGCCTCACCGCAGCTAAATATTTTCTCGATTGGTTTTCCTGTCACCATGGTCTGTGGTTTGTTTATTCTATGGCTAACATTGACCCCAATCATGGCTCACTTTGATGAAGTGTGGCGTGAGGTGCAAATCCTACTGTGTAATGTACTTGAACTTCAGTGCAGCTTAGATGGTGGGCTTAACTAGTGATATTGTCGATGCATTCTATCTTAGCGATATCTCAAGTCATTAAGGGGGACTGTCATGGCTGAAAATGACAGTAGCCAAGAAAAAACAGAGGAAGCAACCTCCAGAAAGTTGCAACAGGCCAAAGATAAAGGGCAGGTTGCACGCTCCAAAGATTTAGGGACTTCTGCAGTTCTTATTGCCGCTTCAGTTGGACTTGTTATGACTGGGCCAAGCATTGCTAAAGCGATGCACACCATTATGACTAACCTATTTACATTAACCCGTGAAGAGATCTTCGACACGCGGCAGATGATGAACATTTGGAGCATGGTGGGCAATGAATTAGCTGCGCCTTTGTTAGGTTTTATCTTATTGCTGGCACTGATTGCATTTGCTGGTAACGTCGCGCTGGGGGGAATGTCTTTTTCGGCCAAAGCCTGCATGCCCAAACCGAGCAAAATGAGTCCTGTTGCAGGCTTGAAGCGAATGTTTGGCGTACAAGCTGTAGTTGAACTTACCAAGGGTATTGCTAAGTTTTCAGTGGTGGCAATTACCGCTTATGTCGTTTTGAAAATCTATTTGAATGATATTTTGATGTTGTCGCAAGATCATCTTCCCGGCAATATTTATCATGCATTAGATCTAGTTTCTTGGATTTTCATCTTACTGTGTGCATCGACGTTTATTATTGTTGCTATTGATGTGCCTTATCAAATTTGGCATCACGCCAAACAGTTAAAGATGACCAAGCAAGAAGTTAAAGATGAGTACAAAGATACCGAGGGTAAGCCTGAAGTTAAGGGCCGTATTCGTCAGCTACAACAAGAGATGGCACAAAGGCGTATGATGGGCGAGGTGCCTAATGCCGATGTCATCGTAGTTAACCCTGAACATTATGCTGTGGCGGTAAAATATGATGCTGCTAAATCAACCGCACCGTTTGTGGTTGCTAAAGGGGTGGATGAAGTCGCCTTTAAAATCCGTGAAATTGCCCGAGAACATGATGTCGCTATTGTTACTGCGCCGCCTTTAGCCCGTGCTATTTACCATACCACTAAAATAGATCAAGAGATCCCAGAAGGGCTATTTACAGCTGTTGCTCAAGTACTAGCTTATGTATTTCAGTTACGTCAATACCAAAGAGGCAAAGGGCGTCGCCCCAATGCTATTCCTACCAAGCAACCGATCCCTGATGAGCTCAAACATTAAACAGGCTCGATTATCAATTGAATTGTGCATGAACCTTATATTGAGATCTCATTTTAAAGTAGAAAGAGCATAAAAAATAACCACTTACTTGGCTTTCCATTCTTTGCTCATTCTTTTCAGGTTATAGTGTGCATGCTTTAGAATGTGAGCTGCTTGATCCTATTGGTTTTGTTACTGGTTAATGCTATTGATATTAGTGCAACTTTTGGTACTAAATTTGCAGTATAGCCAATGGGCGTCAAAGATTGGACTTAGGGTGAATGGAATTTAACGCAAGACTTGGGCAATTAAAACAATTAAAGCCCGCACATTTTAAAGGCGTGGGTACCCCTTTATTGGTTCTAGCCGCACTGGCTATGATCATTTTACCTATGCCTGCCTTTTTGCTGGATATTCTGTTTGCATTCAATATCGCACTCGCACTCGTTGTGCTACTTGTTGCTATCTATAGTGACCGGCCGTTAGATTTTGCCGCTTTTCCCAGTGTATTGTTAGTTGCCACATTGCTGCGACTAGCACTAAACGTAGCTTCCACCCGCGTGGTATTACTTGAAGGTCATAATGGCGGCGACGCTGCAGGTAAAGTGATTGAGGCATTTGGCTCCGTGGTTATTGGTGGCAATTACGCTGTCGGCCTAGTGGTATTTTTAATCTTAATTATCATTAACTTTGCAGTAGTTACTAAAGGTGCTGGGCGTATCTCAGAAGTTAGTGCTCGCTTTACCCTAGACGCAATGCCAGGTAAGCAGATGGCGATTGACGCAGACTTAAATGCTGGGTTACTTAGCCAAGAGGAAGCACGTGCAAGACGCGCCGAGGTGACCCGTGAAGCTGATTTTTATGGTGCGATGGACGGTGCGTCAAAATTTGTAAAAGGTGATGCGATAGCGGGAATTTTGATTCTAGTGATCAATATCCTTGGCGGATTTGTTATTGGTATGGCGCAGCATGGGCTTAGTTTTTCTGATGCTATTGAGATTTATACGCTGCTGACTATTGGTGATGGTCTTGTTGCACAAATACCTGGCCTTCTATTATCAATCGCCGCCGCCTTAATGGTGACTCGTCAAAATGAATCTGGCGATATGGGCGAAATGATGATGAGTCAGATGTTTGACAGCCCTAAAGCTCTGGCCATTGCTGCCGCTGTTATGTTTGTGATGGGCATTGTGCCTGGTATGCCACACTTTGTGTTTTTATCACTGGCTGTTATTGCTGGAGCCTCAGCCTATTTCATTAACAAGAAGAAAGAAACCGACCGAGAACGTGCCTTGGAACTGGCTAAATCAGGACCTGTCGAGAAGCGTGATGCCCAGCCTAAAGAGCTTAGCTGGGATGATGTTCAACACGTTGACACTATTGGCCTTGAAGTGGGTTACCGCTTAATACCATTAGTGGATAAAGGCCAAGGCGGCGAACTGCTAGGTAGAATTAAAGGGGTGCGTAAGAAGTTATCTCAAGAGTTAGGTTTCTTGGTACCAGCTGTGCATATTCGTGACAATTTAGATTTGTCGCCAAATGCTTATCGAATCTCGTTAATGGGAGTTTCCTCTGGTGAAGGCGAAATTCGTCATGATTGCGAGCTTGCGATTAATCCAGGTCAAGTATTCGGTAAGTTAGAAGGTATCGAAACTACCGATCCTGCTTTTGGTTTAGAAGCGGTATGGATAGCACCAGAGCTCAGAGAACATGCTCAGACCTTAGGTTACACAGTGGTTGATTCCGCGACAGTAGTGGCCACTCACATCAGTCAACTACTGACTAACAATGCCTCCAAGTTACTCGGTTACGAAGAGGTGCAGCAGCTATTGGATATGCTCGCTAAGAACTCACCTAAATTGGTTGATGGCTTCATTCCAGATGTTATGCCACTAGGTACTGTGGTAAAAGTGATGCAGAACCTGCTTAACGAAGGCGTATCGATTCGAGATATGAAGACCATAGTGCAGACCTTATTAGAGTACGGACCAAAGAGTGCCGATACCGAAGTGCTAACCGCAGCAGTGCGAATAGCATTAAAGAGAATGATCGTCCAAGAGATCAGCGGACCTGAACTTGAGATCCCTGTCATTACTTTGGCGCCAGAGTTGGAACAGATGTTGCATCAGTCTATGCAAGCAACTGGAGGTGAAGGTCCAAATATTGAACCAAGCCTTGCAGAGCGTATGCAGAAGTCACTGGTTGATGCTACACAGCGCCAAGAAATGGTCGGTCAACCAGCAATTTTATTAACATCAGGCATGCTACGTTCAACATTATCAAGATTTGTTAAGCATACGATTCCAAATCTGAGGGTGATCTCCTATCAAGAGGTACCTGATGAGAAACAGATACGCATCGTATCCGCTGTTGGACAGTAGAGGGCGAATAATTGAAGATTAAAAGATTTTTAGCAAAAGATATGCGCTCGGCCTTAGCCCAAGTTAAAGAAACTTTGGGTTCAGATGCTGTCATTATGTCGAATAAGAAAGTGACCGGCGGTATAGAAATTGTCGCGGCAGTGGATTATGACGATCCTAAGCCACAAATTGTAGCGGCGACGCCATCTCCTGCGGCCTTTACTGACCTTAGCGATGAAAAAGTAACACTCGGATCGCGAGCAAATGTAAAGGCTGAATCTCGCGCTAAAGCAACACCAGCGCCAGATTCGCTGCAAGCGTTGCTTGAACGTCAGCAAAGCCGTGTTAACCAGCATACTTCAGCCACGCGTAGTGAAGAGCTTGATATGCCAGAGTGGGCTAAAGGTTTACAGGCACAAGTTGCTAAATCTAAAGAGCCTGCGAAGGCAGAGTTTACGCCGAATAGAGCGCCAGACAGTTTTGCGCCACAGAAGCAAAGTAACAGTGCAGAAATGGACGCGATGAAAGAGGAGTTGGCGTCAATTCGAAGCCTGCTAACACATCAAGTTAGCTCCTTAATGTCTGAGCAAAAAAAGCGTGTTGATCCTGTTGGTGCGATGCTAGAGAGCAAGTTGTTAGAAGCTGAGTTTTCTCAAGCCGTCGCCAAAAAGCTGTCTAATTTGAGCGAACATTATTCACCGGCTGAATTAGTCGCCTCATTGCCGCGCAGTTTAGCCAATATGCTAGACAATCAAGGCGACGACATTGTTCGTCAGGGTGGTGTGGTGGCATTTGTGGGGCCAACCGGTGTGGGAAAGACCACTACTGTTGCTAAATTAGCCGCTAGATTTGCCGCACATCATGGTTCAGACCAAGTCGCATTGATTACGACTGACCATTATCGCATTGGAGCCTTTGAGCAATTGGCAACTTATGGCAAAATAATGGGATGCCCAGTAAAACAGGCTCATGATTTTAATGAGTTAGAACAGATTTTGTATCAGTTTCGAAACCGCAAGTTAGTATTGATTGATACTGCAGGTATGAGCCAGCGAGATCTGCGCTTATTCCAGCAACTCGATAACTTAACTGCAAATAGCAGAATACCTATTCGTAGTTATCTGGTAATGTCTGCAACAGGACAGCGTCGTGTACTTGAAGACGCCGTAAAACAGTTTACCCGTATCCCGCTTTCAGGCGCGGTACTGACTAAGTTAGATGAATCAGTGTCATTGGCGCCAGCGCTAAGTGTACTGATCCAAAGTGGGTTACCTTTGAGTTATGTGACTGATGGACAACGTGTTCCTGAAGATATGCAAGTGGCTGACACGTTAGCTTTAGCCAACCGAGCATTAGCCGTGTTAGATAACCAAGAATTAGAACCATTACAGAACAGTGAACCGTCACGAGAAGTGACCCATGCATTTGAGTAAAAACATGACTCCCGATCAAGCAAGTGGTTTACGTATGATGAATCAGCCAAATAATGAAAAAGTAAAAGTTATCGCCGTGTCTGGTGGTAAAGGTGGCGTTGGTAAAACCAGCGTGTCAATTAACACCGCCGTAGCGTTAGCTGAAAAGGGCAAACGCGTGCTCGTTTTGGATGCCGATTTGGGTTTAGCGAACGTCGACGTGATGCTAGGTTTGCGTGCTGAGAAAAATTTATCTCATGTTTTGTCTGGAGATGCCGAATTAGATGATGTCATCTTAAGAGGGCCAAAGGGTATTGGGATTATTCCTGCAACGTCAGGAACCCAAGCAATGGTTGAGTTGACTCAAGCACAGCATGCAGGACTCATTCGCGCATTTAGTGAAATGAGAACTCAGTTTGATATCTTAATCGTTGATACCGCAGCGGGGATTTCAGACATGGTGCTGAGTTTTTCTCGGGCGTCACAAGATGTCTTAATTGTTGTTTGTGATGAACCGACATCGATAACCGATGCTTACGCATTGATTAAAATTTTGAGCCGCGAGCATGGTGTGTTCCGCTTTAAGATTGTCGCTAATATGGTGCGCAGTCTACGCGAAGGGATGGAGTTATTTGCCAAATTAAGCAAAGTAACTGATAGATTCCTAGATGTTGCGCTTGAACTGGTTGCTACGGTGCCTTTCGATGAGAACTTACGTAAGTCGGTAAGAAAGCAAAAACTGATTGTTGAGGCGTTCCCTAAGTCTCCGGCAGCCATTGCTTATCACGGACTAGCGAACAAAATAATGAGTTGGCCGATACCTTCTCAACCTGGCGGACATTTAGAGTTCTTTGTTGAACGATTGGTCCAACGTCCTGATTATCAAGAGGATAAGTCAGGTGAATAAAGCGGCCGCGTATACTAGTTTAGATAATAAGACCTCTATCGTTGAACAGTATGCACCGCTAGTAAAAAGAATTGCCCATCATTTACTGGCGCGCTTACCAGCGTCAGTGCAGCTAGATGATTTGCTGCAAGCGGGTATGATGGGGCTGTTAGAGGCATCATCAAAGTTTGATGGCAGTAAAGGCGCGAAATTTGAAACCTTCGCAGGTATTCGAATTCGTGGCTCTATGTTAGATGAAATAAGACGTGGTGATTGGGTACCGAGATCGGTGCATCGTAACCAACGTCGCGTTGCGCAAGTGATTGATGAACTAGAACAAGAGCTTGGGCGTGATGCGCGAGATCCTGAGATAGCAGAGCGATTAGAGATGTCGCTTGACGAGTATTACAGCATTCTAAATGATGTGTCTGTGGGCAAAGTTGTTGGCATTGAAGATTTAGGTGTCGCAGTGGATGTCGTTAGCCACGAAGATGATCATGATGATGTCGCTTATGAGTCGCTAGCTGAAGTTGAATTTCATTCAGCATTAGTGGCAGCGATAAAGCTATTACCAGAACGTGATGCTCTGGTATTGTCGCTGTATTACGATGAAGCATTAAATTTAAAAGAGATTGGGGCCATTCTTGAGGTCAGTGAGTCTAGAGTAAGCCAGATCCATAGTCAGGCGATGCTAAGACTCAAAGGTAAACTCAAGCACTGGACGCAAGCATAACAATAAACAAACACTAAAAAATAAGTTCCGCGGAGGAAACCTTGGACAAGAATATGAAGATTCTTGTTGTTGATGACTTTTCAACAATGAGACGTATCATCAAGAACTTGTTGCGAGACTTGGGATTCAACAACACTCAAGAAGCAGATGACGGTTCAACAGCCTTACCTATGTTACAGAAGGGCGATTTTGATTTTGTCGTAACCGACTGGAACATGCCAGGAATGCAAGGTATTGATCTCTTAAAGGCAATACGTGCCGATGATGAGTTAAAACACTTACCTGTACTGATGGTAACGGCTGAAGCGAAGCGTGAGCAGATTATTGCAGCAGCGCAAGCTGGTGTTAACGGTTACGTAGTTAAGCCTTTTACCGCAGCCACGCTTAAAGAAAAGTTAGATAAAATTTTCGAGCGCCTCGGTTAAGCAAGGATGAGCAATGCAGCAACATACTTCAGGGCTCATTACTCTCGAGCAAGCTGAGAGCCTCGTCGCGTTACTTCGCGATGGCGAGCAAGCCAAAGCCGATGAATTGGTGAGAGATATAGCCTCACCGATCCAGAAAGAACTGTTTGATGAAGTTGGCCGTTTAACCCGTCAGCTCCACAGTGCAATAGTAGACTTTCAAGTGGATAACCGCTTGATTGAACTTGCTAACACCGAAATCCCGGATGCTAAAGAGCGCTTAACTTACGTTATTGATATGACGGAGCAAGCAGCGAACAAGACCATGGATGCGGTAGAAGAGTGTTTACCTTTAGCTAACGCGTTAAGTCATAACATTCATGCGGTTAAACCTGCATGGGATAAACTCATGCGTCGAGAATTGCCGCTGACTGAATTTAAAACGTTATGTCACGATATTCAGCAATTTGTGGAAAGAAGCGAATCGGATGCAAACCGAGTAAGAGAACTTCTTAATCAGATTTTGCTAGCACAAGACTTTCAAGATCTAACTGGTCAAATGATCCGCCGGGTGATTGATCTCGTCAGAGAAGTTGAGAACAGCTTAGTATCGATGTTAACCGTCTTTGGTGAGCAGCCAGCAACAACAGCTGAAAACACACCGCCGCTAGATGTTGAAGCCGAAGGTCCTATTATGAATGCAGAAAAACGTCAGGATGTTGTGACGGGTCAAGATGAAGTTGACGATCTGCTTTCGAGTTTAGGTTTTTAAGGGAGTCAAAATAATGTCCTTTGATGTTGATGAAGAGATACTGCAGGACTTTTTGATCGAAGCCGGTGAGATTTTAGAGCTTCTACAGGAACAATTGGTCACGTTAGAAAATAATCCTGACGATACCGATCTGCTTAACGCTATTTTTAGAGGTTTTCACACTGTAAAAGGTGGTGCAGGCTTCCTCAGCTTGACGCCAATGGTTGATGTCTGCCACGAAGCAGAAAATACCTTCGATCTATTGCGTACCGGTAAACGAGACGTTAGCGCCAATCTGATGGATGTTATCTTGCAGGCCGTAGACGCAATTAACTCCATGTTTGCTGAAACTCAAGCGGGTCAGCCTCAATCTCCAGCCGACACAACTTTGCTAGCTCAACTAAAAACTCTGAGCGCGGGACAATTGCTGCCCTCAGAGCTGGCAGACACACAAGCGAGTGTGGCATCAGTTGAAGAGCTAATGGTTGAAGAGCCAATGGTTGAAGAGGTTGTAGAAGCAGTGGTTCCACAAGCTACCGACATGACTGCTGGCGGCAGTATCGACGACATCAACGACGCAGAATTTGAAGCATTACTTGACGCATTACACGGCAGTGGCAAAGGCCCGGGTGTTGATGCAGCTACAAGCCATGTTGATGCTGCGCAGAGCTCAGATGACATTACCGATGATGAATTTGAATCTTTACTTGATGAACTTCATGGTTCGGGTCAATTTAAGGCCTCTGCTTCGGTAGCCGCCGCAACAGAGGAGCCAACCCATGTTGTTGACTCTGATGAGATAACCGATGACGAATTTGAGCGTTTGCTTGATGAACTGCATGGTTCTGGAGCTGCCCCCGCTGCTGTAGAAAAACCAGCGCAAGTGACAACAAGCGAAACGGCACCCGCAGCAGTGGTTCAAGCAATAACCACTTCACAGCAAAAAGCCGTGACAACACCTGTGGCTAAAGCTGAGGTTAAAGCTGAAGTCAAACCTGTTGCAAAAGCTGCACCGAAAGCTGCCGGCAATAATATGCCGCAAGCTGAAACGACAGTCCGTGTTGATACCTCAAGGCTTGATCAGATAATGAATATGGTCGGTGAGCTGGTATTGGTCCGTAATCGCTTATTAAGCCTTGGGATCTCACGTGATGACGAAGAGATGTCGAAAGCTTTAGCTAATTTAGACTTAGTAACAGCGGATCTTCAAGGCGCCGTAATGAAAACCCGGATGCAGCCAATTAAGAAAGTATTTGGCCGCTTCCCACGTGTTGTTAGAGATTTAGCCCGCAGTCTCAATAAAGAGATTGATCTTGTTATGGTGGGTGAAGATACCGATCTGGACAAGAACTTAGTTGAAGCCTTAGCCGATCCACTTGTGCATTTGGTGAGAAACTCAGTCGATCATGGTATTGAGATGCCAGATGATCGTGAAGCTAATGGAAAAGCACGTAGCGGAACGATTACTTTGTCGGCTAGCCAAGAAGGCGATCATATCCTGCTAAAAATTGAGGATGATGGTGCAGGGATGGACCCTGAAAGACTTAAGAACATTGCGATAGATCGTGGTGTAGTTGACGAAGATGCTGCTGCACGCATGACAGATGAAGAAGCTTATAATCTAATTTTTGCACCTGGCTTTTCAACTAAGGTAGAAATATCTGATATTTCAGGTCGTGGCGTAGGAATGGACGTGGTTAAAACACGGATCACCCAACTAAACGGCACCATCTTTATTGATTCGCTTAAAGGCAAGGGCACACGTTTAGAGATTAAAGTGCCATTAACACTGGCTATCATGCCAACGTTAATGGTTGAAGTAGCAGAACAAGTATTTGCGCTGCCTCTGTCGAGCGTTAACGAGATCTTCCACTTAGATCTAACTAAAACCAATGTGGTCGATGGTCAACTGACAGTGATTGTTCGTGATAAAGCCGTACCACTGTTTTATTTAGAAAGTTGGCTCACTCGAACTCAAACAGGCGGGATCCATGGCGATAGACAGCATGGGCACGTGGTTATTGTGCAATTAGGCACGATGCAGATAGGGTTTGTAGTTGACTCGCTGATTGGACAGGAAGAGGTGGTGATAAAACCACTAGGCACCTTGTTACATGGTACGCCGGGAATGGCGGGGGCTACAATTACCTCAGACGGTGGTATCGCGCTGATTTTGGACGTTCCTGGACTTCTAAAGCATTACGCACGCAATAAAGGTTAACGCCTTATTTCCAGGGCAAGGAGAAAACGTGTTTTCGACTTGTCCTTTTGCGTAATGTGAAAGCTGGAACCCCATGCGTTATAGGAATTTAAATGGGCATAAAAGTACTAGTTGTCGACGATTCAAGTTTTTTTCGACGACGCGTTAGTGAGATTGTCAGTCAAGATCCAGAACTAGAAGTGATCGGCACCGCGGTAAACGGCGCTGAAGCGGTAAAGCTTGCGGCAGAACTTAAGCCACAAGTGATAACCATGGATATTGAGATGCCAGTGATGGACGGGATCACTGCGGTTAAACAAATAATGGCCAGCAATCCGGTGCCAATTTTGATGTTTTCATCATTAACCCACGATGGCGCAAAAGCCACGTTAGATGCGCTTGAAGCTGGTGCACTTGATTTTCTTCCTAAACGATTCGAAGATATTGCCACCAATAAAGATGACGCCATCGCACTGCTACAGCAGCGAATTAAAACTTTAGGTCGGCGTCGTTTATTTAGGCCTGCAGTTCGCCCATCAATAGCAACAGTAAAACCACGGACAACTGCGGCACAAACGGTGCCATTAACCCGTGCAGCAGCTTCCAGTAAGCCAGTACCGCAGCCAGCAGATAAACCGAGCAGTCGTTCATCGGCTGTTACTCGTGCAAGCGGTAAAAAATATAAAGCCTTACTTATTGGTACCTCGACTGGCGGCCCTGTTGCACTGCAAAAAGTGTTAACACAATTGCCTGCAAATTACCCGCACCCGATTTTGCTGATTCAGCATATGCCTGCAGCATTTACACCCACCTTTGCAACTCGCCTAAATAGCCTATGTAAAATTGAGGTGAAAGAAGCACAAACTGGCGACCAATTGCGTGCGGGTTGTGCTTATCTAGCACCTGGCGGCATGCAGATGATGCTTGAGCGCAGTGGTAGTTTTGGTCGTATTAAAGTGCTCGCAGGTAAACCAGAGATGAACTATAAGCCTAGCGTGGATATCACCTTTGCATCGGCATCTAAATTATTTGGTGGCGATGTATTAGCAGTCGTACTCACTGGTATGGGGGCCGATGGTCGCGAAGGCGCTCGTATGCTCAAAGCGACGGGCGCTAATATTTGGGCGCAGGATGAAGCGAGCTGCGTAGTGTATGGCATGCCGCAAGCGGTAACCAATGCGGGTATTGCAACTAAATCTATTAGCATTGAGCAGATGGCTGAATCAATCCTCAAAGAGACGGCTCATGGCTAGTAAACAACGGCAATATGAGTGTCGAACAAACACCAGAGGCGCGGTGAATACTGTGTCGTTGTTGGTGATGTTTTTACTCAGTATTGCCGCTTTTGTTTTAGGCTCCCTGTATTTCGAACTCAGGTACAAAAATCAATTATTGCAAGATGAAGTCGCCGAATTAAAAGAAAGCCAAATTTTGTTTATGGTGCCTGATGAACAAGCTGAGGTTATGGCTAATTGGATGGCGGATAATCCGGTGTTTGTACAGTCATTTGTTGCTCGCGCTCGCGCGGGAGAGCTTACGTTAATGCCGATTGGTGATGGCAGTGTGGAGCAACTTATTCAGAATTCTATAACCCAATCTAATCAGAGTGCACCTGAAAATAGTACCACCGTAGGTAAGAGTATTGATAATACAGTGCTTGAGCCGTCAACCATCGAATCGGCAAAATTGAAAGCAGTTGCGACAGAAAATAGGTCATTACATGAGAATGACTCACCAAGTGTTGATGCTGTTCATGTGACAGCTAAGATTGACGGACAAGAACTCGCTGAAAACGCCGACGATAAACAGCCAAAAGAGTCATATACCGCTGCCGAGCAAGCTAGTAATGGGCTCGCCCCACAGACGATTTATAGCCTTCCAGACAAAGCAAAGATGCTCAATGTTACTGAAGAGGGTGTAAAGCTGATAAGCCTGCCTCATGGCGGGATCAGGATCACAACTCGAGCGATAGAAGAGTAGTGGTTAACTCAGTGTGAGTTAAAGTCTCTCAAAGACGGTGGCGCAGCCATCATAAGGATCATTTTGAAAATTTGGACCATAGCAAACCAGAAAGGCGGTGTTGGTAAAACAACCACTGTTGCTAGTTTAGCTGGCGTGTTTACCAAGCGTGGTAAACGAGTGCTCATGGTCGACACGGATCCTCACGCATCGCTAGGCTATTACTTAGGCATAGACAGTGAAGAGTTACCGAGCTCTTTGTATGATCTGTTCTTAAGCAATAAAAAGTTAACTAAAGAGACTATTGGCAATTATATCGTGCCGACCAATGTGCCAGATCTCGATCTAATCCCCTCTACAATGGCATTAGCTACGTTAGATCGTAGCCTTGGTCACCAAGAAGGGATGGGGTTAATTTTAACCAAAGCGTTAGCACTTTTAGAAGACCAATACGATGTGGTTCTTATAGATTGTCCTCCTGTACTTGGGGTGTTGATGGTTAATGCTCTTGCTGCTAGCCAACACATTATCGTACCTGTTCAAACTGAATTTTTGGCGATTAAAGGGCTGGATAGAATGGTTAAAACCATGATCCTTATGGGACGTTCAAAGAAAGTCCAGTATAGCTACACAATCGTGCCAACCATGTTTGATAAAAGAACCCGTGCTGCCACCGTGGCCTTGCAACAACTAACTCAAGACTATCAAAACAACCTTTGGTCTGATGTTATTCCAGTGGATACTAAATTTAGAGATGCAAGTTTGAGCCATTTACCCGCTTCACATTATGCGCCCCGTAGCCGAGGGGTAAAAGCTTACGATAGACTACTCGATGACTTACTTGCGAAGGACCTCTCCCATGTCAAAATTGGTTGATGACGCAGTAAGTGATTACTTCTCTTTATTGTTAACTGACAATACTGCAGAGACAGAATTGGCAGAAGCGGTAATGTCTTCAGCCGAGCAAGAGCCTGCTAGGCAGCTTCAGCGTCAATCAAAGGCAGAAGTTAAAGAGTATGCAGTTAAAGAGCGTGTTAGTAGCCAAGCATTGGAGCAACTGTTAGCCCCTGTGTCTGGCGCGCAGCCCAGCCAGGCAGTGGTAGGTAGCCAGCTTGAACAACCTCAAGTACAGCAAGCTTTAGTTGACGAGAAGGCTATAACTAAAGCAGATAGAAAGGCCGCTATAGATGCGGCATTAGTGAGCAAAGCTGTAACACCGAAATCTACTGTGACTGTAGAGATAGACCCAGTTAGTCACCAACAGCTTCAAGAGTCACCACCGGCACCTCCAAGTGTCACCAAAGATTTGGTAGAGCAATTAGATGACGAGTTTCAGGTGCTGTTCTTTAAAGTGGCTGGACTGACTTTAGCAGTGCCGTTAGTGAGTTTAGGGGGGATTGTAAACCTTGACCGCATTAACCACTTAATGGGACGACCAGGTTGGTACCTCGGCGTGCAGCAGCACAGAGAGTCTCAGCTAAATGTTGTTGATACCTGTGCCTGGGTGATGCCAGAAAAGTATGATGATTTGGCACAAAGTGTTAACTATCAATATATCGTAGTCTTGCAAGATAGTAGCTGGGGCTTAACCTGCGAGTCATTGGTTAATACTGTAAAAATCCATAAGTCGCAAGTTAACTGGCGCAGTCAAGCGGGTAAAAGGCCATGGCTTGCTGGGGTAGTAAAAGAGCAGATGTGCGGCATTTTAAATGTTGATGCGTTAATTGCAATGCTCGATTCAGGGCTTGGAAGTCAAGGCTAGTGATAGATTGCTCAGAGTCATCAACGCAGTTGATAAGCAAAATTTGCAATGGCTAGTTTAGAAAAAATACCAAATGCCGATAAAGTGCATAGGTTTGTAGAATTTCGATATTAAAGTGATTGGTTTGAAGCGCATAGAAAGATATGATTATACCAATCACAGTAAGTAAGTGTTCAGAAATAGCGCAGGGAAAACACTTGAAAATAAGGCAGAAATTTTCGATAAGTAGTTATTCTACAATTAAAATTTTTTAACGACGTTATCGAGTATATTGACAAGCTAGAGTGAGCAGTTATTTACTACGATTGGTATTAATATAATATTTAAATAGATAGTCACAGAACTATTGATTGAGGCGATTATGACAAGTTCAAATAGTGTAGCCGTAGCGGCTGGCAATGATGATGCAGTGTTACAATGGGTGACTTTCAAGTTAGATAATGAAACATATGGCATCAATGTTATGCAGGTTCAAGAAGTACTGCGTTACACTGAAATTGCACCAGTACCAGGTGCACCGCACTACGTTTTAGGTATTATTAATCTACGTGGTAATGTTGTGACAGTTATCGACACCCGTTCGCGCTTTGGCCTTGCATCTGCAGACGTCAATGATTCGACGCGTATCGTAATCATCGAAGCTGAAAAACAAGTTATTGGTATATTGGTCGATAGCGTTGCAGAGGTTGTTTACCTGCGTCGCTCAGAGATTGATAATGCGCCAAATGTTGGTACTGAGGAAAGTGCTAAGTTTATTCAAGGTGTCAGTAACCGCGATAGCGAGCTGTTGATCTTAGTCGATCTCGATAAGCTACTCTCAGATGAAGAGTGGATGGAACTGACACAGATATAGTCGCGTACCGCTTAGACGGTTTTAGCGGGATAAATCCTGAAAAACTGAAACTGTCTAAGTTAGTATAGAAAGCTGAATAGGTTTAACGCCAGTGAGTTTAGCAACGCTTCGCTAGCTGTAAGCGGAGCGTTAGTTTTGTTTCCATGTTTGTCTTGCCCCTTTTTATTAAAAGAGCCATAAATGATTGCTGAAGAGATTTTGATCGGTACTGCGTTACTATTTGTGGTGTTATCCATTGGCTCGGCTGTGCTTATAAGCCAGCAAGCTAAAAAGTTGCGTGCGAAAGTTGAAGCGTTAACGTTATTGGTCAAAGATGGCGACAAGCAAAGAGAAGCGGTAAAGCGTGAACTGCAAGAGCTTAGAAGTGGCACTATTGGGGTTGGCCGCAGAGTGCTTGAGCTTGAGAAGAAACTGCAGCAGCAAGATGCCAAGCTTGAAGAGACAAATCAGCAAGATCCACAAGCAAGATTGTATTCCAGAGCGATGAAAATGGTCGACTTAGGCGCAGGTATTGATGAGCTTATTCAAGAGTGTGAATTACCCAAAGCTGAAGCTGAGTTATTGATCCGCCTACATAGAAAGTAAGAAGGCGTCGCCAAGGTCACGTTGAGGGCACTTCGTTTCTAGCAAAAAGATGAATAGCACATAAGCTTTAGTTTTAGGCCTTCATAATGCCCTTTACTAGAACTAATTGCTTGAAATACACAAACCTAACCCAATCTTTTGTAGCCGTAAAACAACAGGTTGTTTTCTCTGTAGTCCCTTAGTGAACCTCTAAACCTCTTCCATTATCTTTTCATGCATACCATTCCATTTTTCAGGGAATTTACCGTCAAGTACATAAGCAAAAGCTATCAACTCTGCGATAAGTAAATAGAGCTCTTTAGGGATAGCTTCGCCAACTTCCATTTTTTGTAAAAACTCGCATAGGTGCTCGTCTTTATGGATGAAGATCCCAGCCGCTTCAGCAAGCGCGATCATCTCTTGTGCTAATTCACCTTCGGCTTTTGCTGAAATACTTGGAGCTGTGCCGTGTTCGTATTTAACTGCCACAGCCTTGGTCGACTGCTCATGCTGGCTCATTGGCTTCTCCCTTTAATTTCATGTTGGTCAATCTAGTCGACTCTTGTTCATCGGCGTTACTTGGCTAGGATTCAATTTGCTGCTAGACCTTTACCTTGACCAAGTAATGCTCGCCTGGAAGCAAAGTTGCTGGTACCGCTTGTTTTTGTGTGTTTATTGCTACTACAGATAGACCCAATTGCTCTATTTTATTAGTAAGTTTAGGGCTAAGTAGTTTTACCTTATTTAACAGGTTTTGACTGTCACTGGCAAAATCTACAGTAATGCGCAGCGCACTATCAAGTGGCTCTACGCCAATTGCTTTAGCTGTAATGAGAAGTGGACTTGCTGAAAGGTTGAATTTCAGGCGCAACTTCCAATGGTGAGCTTTCTCTTGAAGATCATCAGCTTGTTCAAAGTGGCCTTCAAACTGCTCTTGGTAATGATTGATAGAATAGGGCACAGCGAAGTACCAATGATTAATGCCTTCAACAGCGCCCGATTGCTGCTGATATAAGCTTAGGTTATTAAGCAGTTTGCCTAAAGGTTTATGAGTCTCTGTGGCTGCTAGTATCGATAATACTTGTGAAGATAAGCCCAAGTGCCTTTGCAAGGCGGCCAACCTATTGGTTAACTCAGTGCTTAGCGGTGCTGTAGCACGCTCCATTGCATTTTGGCCTAATAAAAGCTGGCAGACTAAGCTTAAGGTATTTATGTGGCTAGGTGTATCAGCTTGCCCGCTTGATGGACTAATATTGAGCGAATTAAAGCTAAGTAGTGCTTGTTGTAATTTGTTAGGTTCACTCAGCGAGAACAGCGGCTCAGGGTTGAGCATTGGCAGTAACTTGAACATCTCACTTGCTAGGCTCGCTGTTGGCAAGCTTTGTTTAATAGAAGTTCTGGGAAGGCTGCCCGCTTTTGCTAATGCAGAGGTCAGAAAGTTGTGCCGATCAGGTTTGCTGTTTTGGTTGGCAATATCTAACGGCAATTTAGCTGTCAATGATCTTGATTCAGATACCTGTGGCAGCGGAGTACTTTCTAGTTGGGAAAAGAGTGTCCTGTACTGGTGATTGACATTCGTTTTACTGTGATTAAGTGCCTCAGATAGCGGAACTGTTGCTGCGGTTTCCTTATTATTACTATGAGTAGCATCGAGAGTTATCGGTATTTTTGCCTGGATTGGTGTGAGCTTAAGCAATAGCTGTTGCTCTCGTGTTTTCACTGCGACCGAATACTCGCCACCGGCTAAAGAAGACAACATCGGCAGAGTTAGCTTGGAGCCATTATTAAAGTGGAGCTCGGAGCCAGAAACCTTTGCATTTGGCAACAAGTAACCTTCATTTCTATTGGCAAGTTTGAACAATTTTCGCTCGGAGATATTGTTGCGATTATCAAGCGCTAGCATTGCTTTAGGCATCGGGAAAAAGAGCGCTTGGCCTAAAACGAGTAGTTGCATTTGAGTTGTATTACTGACGACAGCGTTTTGCTGCACTATATTCAATAGGAAGGCTTGGGCCTTTGAAAACTGTTGTGGGCTTAAAGGTGTAACTAGTTTTACGTTATATGTGTGTCCTGAAAAGTGAACTAATACGCCATTTCTATTAAGAGATGCGGTAACGGGGATCAGTGACGTTGGTTGAGCTGATAGCGATCCATTTGTAGGAGCGGCAGTGCCATTCGCATTACTTAAAGTTGCATGGGTAATGTTATCCAAAAGAGAGCCCTGCTTTGTTCAATTTAATAGACATGTTTTATCACAAAATTATGTTTGACCTTATTGTGTTACTGAGTATCCTTAGCGGTCTTGATGGTATTTTACAACTTTGTTAGTCGATAATGTTAGATTTAGCCCAGTTACACGGTCTTATCACTATATCGGCAGTTACCTGCAAAGTCTTAGCAAAAACAAACAGTAACAATACGGACCTATGCAAAGAGACAATTATGAAGTATAAGTGGATTGTGCTTTCTCTGGCGATATTGGGATTGTCTACCATAGCTGCAGCAGAGGAGATCAAGGAAGGTGAGAGTGTCACCGTTACCTATAATGATCCTCGTGATCCCATTGAAGGGTTTAACCGAGCAATGTGGGATCTCAACTATTTGTATATAGATCGGTACTTCTACCGACCTGTAGCTCATGGCTATAACGATTATATCCCGCACCCAGTTAAAAGCGGTATTAACAACTTTGTTCTTAACCTTGAAGAGCCTAGTAGCATTGTCAATAACACACTGCAAGGTAAATGGGGTTGGGCTGCTAATGCTGGCGGTCGTTTTACCGTTAATACCACTCTGGGCTTACTGGGGGTTATTGATGTCGCTGAAATGATGGGTATGACACGCAAGCAAGATGACTTCAATGAAGTGCTTGGATATTACGGTGTGCCTAACGGTCCCTATTTTATGGCGCCATTCTTTGGGCCTTATGTTGCCAGAGAACTCGCTTCTGATTGGGTTGATGATCTATATTTTCCATTATCAGAGCTGACATTTTGGCAGTCAGTGTTAAAGTGGGGTCTTAAAAATCTGCATAGTCGAGCATCAGCAATTGATCAGGAGAGGTTAGTTGATAATGCTTTAGACCCATATACTTTTGTCAAAGACGCGTATTTACAACACATGGACTACAAAGTATATGATGGTGATATTCCTCAGAGCGAAGATGACGATGAATTGCTTGATGAATATATGCAGGAACTTGAGTAAATAATGAATTTGTCGGCAATTAATAGAAGAAACAGCCGACAATAAGCGGAAACATTGAAAACAAGGATGTGAGTTTACGCTGTTGTGAGTTAAGGACAGCAAATGGCGCTAAAAGAATTAACGATTCTGTTAGTGGAGGACGATCCCGTTTTCCGCAAGATTGTTACGGCCTTTTTAGAGAGCAGGGGAGCTATTGTTCTCGAGGCTGATAATGGTGAAATTGGTTTAGATTATTTTAAAAAGCAACGCTTTGATGTTGTACTGGCAGACTTAAGTATGCCAAAACTAGGCGGCTTAGAAATGTTGAAAGCAATGAATCAGCATAGCCCTGGTACTCCCTCGATCATCATCTCTGGTAATCAAGCCATGTCTGATGTGGTTGATGCCCTTAGACATGGCGCCAATGATTATCTGGTTAAACCCGTCGCAGACCTTTACCTTATCGAAAACGCAATCCGCGAATGTGTTAATGGCACACTTGAAGAGTCGTTGCAGCTTGACGAGTTAGAATCGCTGTCTTATATGGAACTTAATCAGAATCTTGAGTTGTTAGCGCAAAGTGAGCAAGCAGCAAAAAACGTACAACAGCAACTATTCCCACCAAGCCGGATTGAGTATTCCAATGCTGAAATAGACTATAGCCTGTTTAACACCAACGAAGTAAGTGCCCACTTTATTGATACTGCTATGCTCGATGATTCACATATCATGATGTATATGGCGCACTTTTATCCTCACGACAACCGCGCGGCATTCGCTAGCGTGTTACTGAAGAGTTTCGTCAACCATAAACTGAAGCATTATCGTAACCAACAATCCCAGGTTATTGTAGAGCCCTACAATATGCTTACCTATCTCAACGATAGAATGTCCAAATCAGGGTTAGATATCTATGTTGATATGACTTACGTGGTGATTGACTTGTCGAGTTATCGAGTTGCAATTGCTCAAGCTGGGAGCGAGTTTCGCTGTTTCCTTCGCAACAGAGAAGGGCTTGCGCCACTTGCCATTACAGACTCAATGCAGCTAGGTGTCAGTAATTGGGGAGCTCCTTCAGTGCAGTTTCGAACATTAATGCCCGGTGAGCAACTCTGTATTTTAACCAATGTTAGTGAGCATAAACTTCAATTGCTAAATAATCAGTTTCATGGACTTGTGCACGACGAGAATATGCCTGCGGGAGGCTTTATTCAGCTTACTGTAACTTAGGTTGTTTCTAATTAAATAGGGCTATTAGTTCTAGGGTATCGGCTTCTTGTGAACACATAACCGATATATTGCTATCGTAAGTAAATAACAATCCGCTTATAACAATGGATATTGTCAGCTTGGAACAAGCTGGCAATGTTAGAAGCGTGGAGAAGGGCATCTAAGCTAACTGGCAACGCTTATAAGTTGTTCAATGATTGAACAATGTGATTTTAAAGGTTTTGCTTATTAAAGAGTAATACCAATTGCATTAAGTATTTGACCAGTTCAGAGTCCCTCAGCCTTTTCAATTCAAGTCGCAAAGTCGCAGTAATGGTCGCTCCCTTTTTAAGCTTTGCAACGTCGAAGTGGGTTTGCTCAGGCGCTCCCATTAGGTGGGTTTAACAGTGAAATCAAGCGTCTTGAAGTAGAACGGGTATATCCGTCTAAGAACTACTGAACAAGCTAAAGTGAGACTGATTATGAATGTTAAAGAGCGTATTTTACACAGCGTACTATTTGAAGCGATTGCCTTGGTTTTCGTTATCACTGCGGCGATAGTCTTTACCGATACAAAAGCAAAATCAGCTACTGGCTTAGCTGTCTGCTTGTCGTTAATCGCCATGGTATGGAACTACATCTATAACTTAGGCTTTGACCGCATCTTTGGTCAAAACCGCATCAAGCGTTCTATAAAGATGCGTTTAGGCCATGGACTAGGGTTTGAACTTGGCATGATTGTCGCCACACTCCCCTTGATGATGTGGGTGCTACAACTGGATTTCTGGACCGTATTCATTATGGATTTGGGCGTGGTTATCTTCTTTCTGGTGTACGCGATTATCTATAACTGGGCTTATGATGTGATTCGTGAGCGCTTCTTTTCAAGCCGCGTAGCGAATTGTAATACCATTGCCCAACCAATCAATTAGACCTCGAGAATAAGGACTCAGCTAAAAGGCTGAGTCCTGCAATGCCCTACCAAGTCTCAGCATTAAAGCGTGCAGTTCTAGCTTCACTTAGGGTGCAATCGGTGAGATGCATAAGTTCAGCAAGCGTGATATTAGTGTTCTCACTAATTAAGCGAGCCAGCTTGGCAGGTAAAGGTTCTAATTTATCAGCGTGGTTTAGCAGTGCGGTTTCAAGCTTTTTAATTAAATAGTGCCACTCGCTACTGGTTTGAGATTTTAACTGTTCATTAAATGATTGAATGCTCATCGCCTCCCCCGTTATCGCCCAGTTACGGGAGCGACGCACACGCTTTAGCTCACAACTATGTAGCCGAGCAAGTGCTTTAGCCCGGTTAGCTGAGTCTCTACCTATTCGGTGAATAAGCGCAGGAAGTGAGATGGTGACATTTTCATTCATCGCTCTATTCTATACCCGGCGTCCAATGAAATGATATAAGTGAGCAAGCATACAAAAAACATAGCTGGAGTTGACATGGGTAGAATGAACACTCTACCCTAGGTAGAATACTTGCTCTACCTTAAAGGTGTACACCATGCCAGATCAACAGATCGCTGCCAATCTTGAAGCTGCTTTCGCCCAACACGGCTTTGCGCAACCCAGCGTAGCTATTTTGCAAAAAGCCAGCGGAGTGAGTCTGCGCACCCTATACAAATATTATCCTTCGAAAGAACAGATGATTATTGCTGCGTTGGAGCACCGCCAACAACGCTACCTTGCCTTCTTAACCCAAGGAGCACCAACACCAGGATTGGATGCTGTTATCCACGCCTTTAAACAGCTGCAACAATGGATGAAAATATCTGCACCTAACGGCTGTATGTCGATGCAAGCTATTGCCGCATTTCCAGAAAACCAGCAAATCTGTCACGTTGTGAATAGTCACAAACAAGCTGTGCAACAGTTTTTAGCAAAGCAAAGCCAGCGTCCAGATTGCGCCGCGGCGCTGTTTTTAGTGCACGAGGGAATAGCGAGCGCTTGGCCATTAATGGGTGAAGCGACTATAAATAGCGCCCAGCAACTCACTCAAACTCTTTTGGAGCAAAAGTAATGCAGATAACAGCCTCCAGTTCAATTCCGAGCACCATGCAGGCGATGACTTTAGTGGGTCATGGCGATATCGATATGTTGCAGCATACGTTAAATACCGCAGTGCCAACACCACTGGACTACCAAGTATTAATCAAGGTCTCTGCCGCAGGTGTGAACAATACCGATATCAATACCCGTACCGCTTGGTACTCAAAAAGCTCTGCAAATAGTAAAGATGCAAGTTGGTCAGGACAAGCACTCACATTTCCACGCATTCAAGGTGCCGATGTCTGCGGTGAAATCGTTGCAGTTGGCAAACATGTTGATCCACAACGTATCGGCCAACGTGTATTAATTGAGCCTTGTATTACTCAGGTCAATGGCAAACAATTAGCCTCGCCTTGGTACTTTGGCTCTGAGTGCGATGGTGGCTTTGCGCAGTACACTAGCGTGGATGCAGTGCATGCATACGCAATCAACTCCACTCTTTCAGATATTGAACTTGCTTCCTTTCCTTGCTCATACTCTACTGCTGAGAATATGCTGACTAAGGCTAATGTTTCACAGCAAGAACGAGTGCTTATTACTGGCGCGTCTGGTGGTGTTGGTTCTGCGGCGGTGCAGCTTGCAAAAGCGCGCGGTGCATTTGTCATTGCTATCACGAGCAAGGAAAAACGAGAACAGCTATTGAGTATTGGCGCAGATCAAGTCATCGATCGCAGCGATAATCTGCTGACAGTGTTAGCCAGCAACAGTGTTGATGTGGTTATTGACCTCGTTGCTGGTAAGCAATGGCCACAACTACTAGAGCTACTTCGTCCGGGCGGACGCTACGCCGTTGCAGGTGCCATTGGCGGGGCTATGGTGAACTTAGATGTGCGAACTCTATATCTTAAAGATCTTAGTTTATTTGGTTGTACTGTGTTGCAAGCTGGAGTGTTTCAGGCGCTGATAAAGCATATTGAACAGAGCAACATAAAACCGTTAGTTGCAGAAGTTTATGCTTTAAAAGATATCCCTGCTGCACAGGCTTCATTTAGCCAAAAACAGCATGTAGGTAAAATTATCATCGACATCAAGTAATAGTCGTAGTGCTTACTTTTGTCGTGGCTATGGTTACGTTACAGTCATGACAAGTCGCATAGCAGTAGGAGCTCGCTCCTACTGCTTTTATACCAATTGCATT